>JBCCMT010000295.1:0-3170 GCA_039026195.1 Pseudomonadota bacterium
ATTTTGATTACGCGCTTCCAGAAGAATTAATCGCCCTGACCCCTGTTGCGCAGCGAGATCGTTCGCGGCTGCTGCAGGTGGGCGGCTCAAAGGTCGCACATCATATTTTCAAAGATGTGCCTGAACTTCTTTCGCCCGGTGATCTTTTGGTGGTGAACAATACCAAGGTTTTCCCCGCGGCCTTAACCGCCATTCGGCCCGCAAGGCAGATGGGGGGCGGGGGATATGTCACAATTGACATTAACCTTCTTCATCCGATTACAGAAGAGAAGGGGGAAGTCACCTGGCGTGCCTTCGCTCGGCCCGCAAAACGACTAAAAGAAGGGGACAGTCTTTCCTTTCAACAGGGGTTAAGGGGAGAGGTTCTAAGGCGGGAAGAGGGCGTTATCGATCTTTGCTTTCCTATGCAAGCGAATGATTTTATGGCCACCCTTGAAAAAATAGGGCATATGCCTCTACCACCTTATATCGCACGTAAAAGACCGCCTGCGGAAGATGATAAAGAACGGTATCAAACCGTTTATGCGAAAGAAAATGGATCCGTTGCTGCCCCCACCGCTGGACTACATTTTACAAAAGATGTGTTTAAAGCCTTAGAGGCAAAAGGCATCGGTCTGACCCATGTCACTCTGCATGTGGGAGCAGGCACATTTTTGCCGGTGACTGCAGAAAAAATTGAAGACCATAAAATGCATTCAGAATGGGGGGAGGTGACAGATGAGGTTGCCGACCGCATCAATAGGGTGAAGCGAAAGGGCGGACGTATCGTGGCGGTGGGAACGACGTCCACCCGCCTTTTGGAAACAGCTGCAAACCCTGAGGGCCAGCTTGCGACTTTCCGTGGAGAGACAGATATATTCATTACACCGGGTTTTTCCTTTCGTATCGTCGATGCCCTTATTACGAATTTTCACCTTCCCAAGTCTACTTTAATGATGCTGATAAGTGCCTTTGCCGGGACAGAAACGATCCGGAATGCCTATAAAATTGCGGTTGAAGAAAAGTATCGGTTTTTTTCCTATGGTGATGCGTGTTTATTAGAGAGTATTGATAGCAAAAGCCTATGACTGATTTTTCTTTTCATCTTCACCATACTGATGGGATGGCGCGGCGCGGGTCTATCACGACGCCGCGGGGTAAAATTCAAACCCCAGCTTTTATGCCGGTGGGCACCGCGGCAACGGTCAAAGCCATGCAATTGCGCGACGTTAAAGCCACGGGTGCTGACGTTATTTTGGGGAATACCTATCATCTTATGCTACGCCCGACAGCAGAGCGGATTTCGCGGCTTGGGGGTTTGCATAAATTTATGGGCTGGGACGGGCCCATCCTGACGGACAGTGGTGGCTTTCAGGTGATGTCTTTGGCAAAACTTCGTCAAATGACGGAAGAAGGGGTGTCCTTTCAAAGTCATATTGATGGCTCATCCCATATGCTGACACCGGAGCGGAGCATCGAGATTCAGTGTCTATTGGGGGCTGATATTCAAATGCAACTTGATGAATGCCCCCCTTTTCCCATCACCGCAGAGGCCTCTCTTACAAGTTTAGAGCTTTCTTTGCGGTGGGCGGCGCGGTCAAAAACCGCCTTTGAAGCTCAGGCAAAACTAGGCCAAGCTTTGTTTGGCATTGTTCAAGGGTCAGTGTTTGAAGATCAACGGAAAAAATCGGCTGAAGCGTTACAAAAAATTGGCTTTCCAGGGTATTCAATTGGCGGGCTTGCCGTGGGGGAGGGGCAGGAGCAAATGCTCCGTGTGCTTGATTTTACAACGCCGGAGCTGCCAAAGGATAAACCCCGCTATTTAATGGGGGTGGGAAAACCCCTTGATTTGGTGGGGGCCGTAGAGCGGGGGGTGGATATGTTTGACTGTGTGCTGCCCACCCGATCTGGCCGTCATGGCCAAGTTTTTACATGGGATGGTCCCATCAATATCAAAAACGCAAAATATGTAGAGGACGAGACACCCATTGATCCGGATAGTGACTGTCCTGCCTCTCGCGATTATTCTAAGGCTTATCTCAACCATTTATTCAAAGCAGGGGAATATCTTGCACCCACCCTCTTAAGCTGGCATAATCTTCATTTTTATCAAGAGCTTATGAATCATATGCGGGTTGCCATTGAACAGGGGGTGTTCCAAGAATTTGCAACCACTTTCCGTAGACGATATGAAGCCGGTCAACCCTCCAACTCATAAAGGCTGAAATCATGAGTAAAAAGATACCACTTCTTCTCTTGGGTGCAGGAAATATGGGGGGCGCGCTTTTATCCTCTTGGCTGGCATCAGAAATAGTGGATTGTCAGATATCTGCTGTCATTGACCCAAACCCTTCCGATGCTCTTCTTCAATTGGCGGAAGAGCATCACCTTTCTATTAATCCTGTAACCGATGACCATGCGTACGATGTTTGCGTCCTAGCGGTAAAACCGCAGATGTTTGCAGATATTTTGCCGACTTTAAACTGGCCACAGATCGATAAAACACTTTTTCTATCGATCGCTGCGGGTGTAACGATTCAGACAATCTCACAATTGTTAAAAGCACAAACCCAGAATGCGAAGATCATCCGAACCATGCCAAATTTGGCGGCCAGTGTGCAGCAGTCCATGACTTTATTATGTGATAATGGGCTGTTGACGCAAGGTGATCGTGATTTGGCTGATCGCATCTTTACCGCAAGCGGTCATATTTTGTGGGCAAAAGACGAAGATCAGCTTGACCAGTTGATGGGCATATCTGGTTGCGGGCCTGCTTATCTCTTTTTACTTGTGGAGGCGATGGAAGAGGTGGCCCAGCAGCAGGGGGTTTCGAAGGCGCAAGCGCGCCTCCTTGCAGAAACAACAATTTTAGGGGCAGCTGCCCACCTTCGCCAAGATGAACGTTCTGCAAAAACACTACGGGCGGCGGTAACGTCGCCGGGCGGGACTACCGCTGCGGCGCTAGAGATACTTGATGCAGAAGAGAGTGGTTTTCGTGTACTGATGAAAAAGGCTGTGCAAAATGCATATAAGCGAGCGAAGGAATTATCGACTTAAAACAATCTCTTTTTCAAGTTATAGCAAAGTGCGATCTTCTTGTATCACTTCCTCGCCCTTCGAGACGCCACCCCTTCGTGTCGCCGCTTGCGGCGGCACCTCAGGGTAAACGGTGGCTCCTCAGGGTGAGGAAG
>JBCCMT010000296.1:0-3128 GCA_039026195.1 Pseudomonadota bacterium
ACAGGCAAAGCTGCCCCCACGGCACTTTTGTCCTTAAAAATGGCAGAACTCGATGCTGCCTATGGGCAAAAAGCCGCCCCCCCCAGCCCGCCAAAACACGCTGATGCCCCAAAACATCCCAGCCCGAAAGAAGCCCTGCCCCCATCCACCGCGCCCCTATATTTTGCGCAATTGGGGGCCTTTTCAAACCGTGCCCGGGCAGAAGATCACATTTGGAGAAGCCGTGGTGATCTTCATGGCACAGCCTTACGCCTTATTTCTCGCTATGGGTCGTCGGTTCAACCTTTTTCGCGCAATGGAGATATCTTATATCGAGCGCTATTGGGGCCCATGAGCGAGGTTGAGGCCAGAAACACCTGCCGCCAGATGAAAACGGCATGTTTTATCTCCCCCTCTTACTAGGGTGCGGTGACCATTATTCTCTAAGGGCTATGAGCTTTAAAGGGTATTCTCAAACCAGAAGAGCGTGGTAATGCTCACTCACGTTTATAGGAATGCGCGGAGATGTTTGAACATCAGCCAATTTTGACCCTTGTTTGCCCTGACCAGCCTGGCATCGTGGCGGCGGTCACAACATTTTTAGCCGACAACGGATGTAATATTCTACAATCGGCTCAATTTGATGATATTGCAACGAACCGATTTTTCATGCGGCTTTGTTTTTCAAAAGAGGCGGGCACGACATTTACGTCTTTGAAGGAAGGGTTCGCCCCCATTGGCCATCGCTTTGATATGAAATGGCACCTTTATGATGCTCAGCATACAACAAAAATATTGATCATGTGCTCTAAGATGGATCATTGTTTACTTGATTTACTCCACCGTCAAAAACGCGGGGAGTTGCGCGCAGATATCCGCGCCGTGGTCTCAAATCATGAGGATAGCCGCCCCCTCACCGCTTCTTACGATATCCCCTACCACCATTTCCCCATCACCAAAGAAATAAAGAAAGCCCAAGAACAGCGATTGCGCGACCTTATTGAAGAAGAAGAGGTCGAGCTCATTATCCTTGCCCGGTATATGCAGGTTTTAAGTGAAGATTTCTGCCGGGACTATGAGGGGCGGCTGATCAACATCCACCATTCTTTCCTCCCCAGTTTTAAGGGCGCTCGCCCCTATCACCAAGCCCATGATAAGGGCGTGAAGCTCATCGGCGCCACTGCCCATTTTGTGACCGCTGACCTTGATGAAGGACCCATTATTGAACAGGGGGTTGAGCGGGTGGACCACGCCATGACCCCGCATCAGTTTATTGAAACTGGGCGTGATATTGAGCGGCAAACCTTAGCGAAAGCTGTGAAATATTTTATAGAAAAACGGGTGCTGCTGAACGGCTCTAAGACGGTGGTTTTCCGTTAAACCATTGAACCCTTTATGGGCGACAAAGCTGAGATATATGCTATAGATTCTTATGCCCAAAACCCCTGCGGGTCCTGAACTGGACCATTTGATCACGCTACTGTCAAAAATACCTGGCCTGGGCCCCCGCTCAGCCAAGCGCGCCTCCCTTTACCTTCTCAAAAAGCGGGAGGGGTTGATGGAACCTTTGGCCGAAGCCCTTAGCGCCGCCGCCCACCATGTGCAGGCATGTGATATTTGCGGCAATTGGGACAGCCAAAACCCTTGCGCCATTTGTTCCGATGAGGACCGAAATGACGGTGTTATTTGTGTGGTCCAAGATGTGGCAGATGTGTGGGCCTTAGAAAGAGCGGGCGCGCATAAGGGGCGCTATCATGTCCTCGGCGGGGTGATCTCTCCCCTTGATGGGATTGGCCCGGACGACCTTAACATTGCCTCCCTCGCCCAACGGGCCAGTGCGGGGGATGTTAAAGAGATTATTCTCGCCACCGCGGCGACAGTGGACGGTCAAATCACCGCAAATTATATCGCTGAGCGCATAGAGGGGGTGGACGCCAAAATTACCCGCCTCTCCCATGGGGTACCCGTCGGCGGTGAGCTTGATTATCTTGATGAAGGCACCCTTGCGGCGGCGATCAAGGCCCGGCAACCGTTTTAAAAAGGGTCAACCCCGCCCCTGGGCCCATCGCTTCACCCGTTTTGTCCGCTTAGAGATAGATCGGCCCAACTTTTCAAGGGCATTTGTGGGCCGTTTAGGTGCGAAGGGGTCGTCCACATGACGGTCATCCCCCATATGACTGACCACTGGGGCTTCAAGATTGGCCATATGAAAGCCCGCCTTTTTAAAGGCATAGCTGATATCCATTTCCTGACCAATGGGGGTGTAGGGGCCCACTTTTCGATAATCCGCTAACCGACGAAGGCCAGGATTAAAGCCATGGCCGAAATATTCAGGGTGCAACCCGGGATCAAGCCGGAAAAAGGGGATGCCCTCATGAACCTCCTCTGGCGCAGGATGCACAAGGGGGTTTAGCTCAAGCCGCGCGCGCAGACTGATCATACTCAGCTCAGGGAAGGCTTTGAGAAGAGTGAGCGATTCCTCCATAAACCCTGTACGGTAAAAGGTCCAATCATCCTCACAATGAAAAATGTAAGGGGTCTCCACCTTACCGTAAGCCAAGTCAATGGATTTGATTTGGCCAAGCTGGGGGCGGTTGATGATGACCTCTAAGGGCCCCTCCACCGCGGTGAGGGCATCATGCACGCCCTCATGACCTGAATCTTCTGTGACAATTGTTTTAGCAAAAGAAAGGTCCGTATGGGTAAAAAGACTATCCACCGTAGCTTTTAGCAAATCGAACCGGCCACAGCTGGTAATGACCAATGTGACCTCTTCGTTTTGCCCTACCATCTTAGAACGCCTCTTCGCCCATTAGGCTTAGTATCGATAATCTTCGCCCTTAAAGGGTCCTTGTTGAGAGACACCGATATAATTTGCCTGGTCATCGGTGAGTTGCGACAAAGTAGCGCCGACTTTTTCAAGATGCAAGGCAGCCACTTTTTCATCCAAATGCTTCGGAAGGACATAAACCTTGTTTTGATATTTGCCGTCTTTGTTATTTTGATAAAGCTCAATCTGCGCCAAGGTTTGGTTCGTAAAGCTGGCGGACATCACGAAAGAGGGATGGCCGGTGGCATTCCCTAAATTCACAAGCCGCCCTTCGGAAAGAAGGACCATGCGCTTCCCGTCATTCATCTCAATCATGTCC
>JBCCMT010000297.1:0-3111 GCA_039026195.1 Pseudomonadota bacterium
ATTTAGGCCCCGGTGCCGGGTTGCCATTAGGCAAATATAATCCGCCTACCCTGACGGGGGTTGCGTCTTCTGGGGTGATCACCGCTTCGATATAGCGAGATTGGTCATCTTTAAAGCCAGGCACACCTCGGATCACATCTTCTACGGGGTGTTTAGAGAGAAGGGCGACACCATTATAGGTTTTTTGACCAAAGACCTCCACGTGATAGCCGCGATCCTCAAGCGCCTCGGCGGGAAATTTTTCATCCACACATTTAATTTCTTGTAGGACGCAGACATCGGGTTTCGCCGCATCAAACCATTCCAAAATGCGGGGCAAGCGCGCCCCGATGGAGTTCACATTCCAAGAGGCGATTTTCATGGAGAGACTTTCGTAAGAAGAGGGCTATTGATAACGCCGATGGCGACCACCGTCCAAAACCCAATTAGCAGCGTCAATCCAAGGGCGAAGGTTTGGAACCGTCTCAGCAAATTATTTGTGGTCGTATGAATGATAGTGTGGCCAATACGGCTCAAGACAAACCCCCACGCAAAAATCCCGGCGAGGACCCCCGTCGTTCCGCTCATCAAGGCCAGCAGGCAAGCTACATAAAAAAGGACAGGCAATTGGAATTGGTTGTCGTAATTATTCGCGATTTTAAGGGCGTTGTCGGAATAAACTTTATTGTCTAATGCCGCTTTCTTAAACAACCCAGGCGTGGCTTTGATTTCTTTTGTGCGCAGGCGCGCCACCATGGGCATCAGAATTAAGGTCAAGCCCACTTGCAGAAGTAGGGGAATGAAGATTGAAATCACGGGGCCACTCCTTAAAAGATGTGAAGTGGTGTTAGAGGGCATCGGCCAGGGGGGAAACTCTTTTTTCCACCCGTTTTTGGATAGTGGGCGGTTAAATCGAAAAGCTGGTGCCGCAGCCGCAATTGGCGGTGGCCACTGGGTTTTCAATTTTAAAGGCCGCCGCAATCAACTCATCGGCATAATCAATGACGGCGCCGGGCATATATTGCTGGCTCATCTCATCCACCAAAATCGTGGCGCCATGACCCTCCAGCGCGAGGTCATCATCTTGCCGTTCGGTGGTGATTTTAAAGTCATATTGAAAGCCTGAGCAGCCGCCGCCTAGAACGGATACGCGCAGCATGGAGCCTTCGGGCTCTGTCTTTAAAATTTCCGCCACCCGCTGAAGCGCGCGGGCGGTGGCGGTAATGGGCGGGGTATCACTGCCATCAGCCATGAAAATCTCCTTTCCCCTCCATATAGGGAAGACCAATGATAAAAGGTAGAGGGTTAATTTCCAAAAGAAATTAACCCCTTTTCTTGCTCCACGATCCAATTTTCGATGGTTTGGTCCAAAATCGGCAAGGGCATCGAGCCTTGCATCAAAATCGCCTCATGAAATTCGCGAATATCGAACTTCTCTCCCAATCGGTCTTCTGCACGGGCCCGAAGCTCTTTCATTTTGATCATCCCCAATTTGTAGCTGACCGCTTGGCCCGGCAGGACGGCGTAACGCTCAATCTCTCGGGTGACACTCGCTTCGGTTTCGCCGGTATGTTTGACCATCCAAGTGATGGCCTCTTCGCGGCTCCATTCCTTATGGTGAAGGCCGGTGTCCACCACCAGGCGACCTGCCCGGAAAAGTTCCGCCCCCAGACGACCTAAATTCCCTAAGGGGTCGTCGTCATACATCCCCATTTCAGCGGCCAATTCCTCTGCATAAAGGGCCCAGCCCTCTAAATATTCAGAATAAAAAGCCAAGTTGCGGATGAGGGGGAAATCTTCGAGGCCCTGTTGCAAGGAAATTTGGAAATGATGACCGGGCACCGCCTCATGATAGGTCAATGTCTTGAGGGTGTGTTTGGGCCAATCTGCCGTATCTTTAAGATTGATCCAGTAAATCCCAGGCCGGGTGCCATCGAGGGAGGGGAGGGTGTAATACCCCCCGGGCGCTGTGTTTTCCTCATAAGCAGGGATGCGCTTTATCTCCATCCCTTGGGTGGGGATGGTTTTAAACCATTGCGGCGCGATTTCAGTCACATCTGCAACCTGTTTCCGCAAATCGTCTAAAACGATCTCTTTTGCCTCATCCGTATTGGGATAAATATTCTCAGGCTCCTCAGCAAGGGCTGCAAAGCGTTCCCCCGCAGTGCCAGCTGCGCTTTTACCTAAACGGTCAAGAATGGCATTCATTTCAGCTGAGATGCGGGCCACTTCTTCAAGGCCAACAGTATGGATTTCTTCCGCTGTCATTCCGCCTGCGCCATAGGCATCAAGGGCGAGTTGATAATAGGCCTTCCCATCCTCTAGCCGCCAAATGCCAGCATCCGATCCAGCGGCTTCCTTTAAATCGGTCAAGGTGGCCGCTAGATTCTGATAGGCGGGGTAGATTTCATTTTCTACGGTCAATATCGCTTTTACCAGTAACTCTTCTCGAATTTCTGTTTCAAGCGTTGTGATCGCATCTAATTTTTCCGTAAAATGACGAATAAGAACATGCTCCGCCGGCGGTGTTTGGGTCAACCCTTCAATAGAAGACACAGCGCCCTCAAGCGCAAATAGAGGGGGGACCACATTATTTCCTGCATCGAGAAGAAGGGTCTCTTGCGTTTCGGTCAAACCCCGGGCGAGTTCACTTAATCGTGCCACATAATGCTCAGCATCTTTCGCGGTACGAAGGGGGTGCTGGGTGAGCAAGAGCCGCGGTAAATTGATATGCGGCCCGGAAAGTTGGCTCAAGGCATAGGGGCTAGAATACCCAATAGGGGTGGCATTGCCAAACTGGAATTGGTTCCGCCGGGCGGCCGCTTCATAACCATAGCCAAGAATGTCATAGGTTAGCTGGGAACTTGTCGTTAACTGACTATAGTCAATCATCTGAAGATCTTGGTGCATACGATCATTCAGGGCCATGGCTTGGCTTTGACCAAGGGGGGAATAGGTCGAAAGCCGCGCGTTATAATCTGCGCCGCCCATCTCTTCCGTCACCCCTAAACGGGTGGCAGCTTCGGGGCTCATTTGCAGGATCAGGCCCGCATGGGTATCGGCTAGGACCGCCAGGCGCTCATCTTCCTTAAGGTCCGCCAAAATAGGGGCGTCGTCGATATCGTTTTGCTC
>JBCCMT010000298.1:0-3106 GCA_039026195.1 Pseudomonadota bacterium
GACAATAATGTCGAGCAAGCCCTACGCGCATTAAAGAAAAAAATGCAGCGGGAGGGGACTTTCCGTGAAATGAAACGTCGGAAATATTATGAAAAGCCGTCTGAACGCCGGGCCCGTCAAAAGGCGGAGGCTATTCGTCGGTCACGTAAACTGCACCGTAAAAAATTGCAGCGGGAAGGTATTTAACCTTTCAGCGCAAAAAATAGTGGATTGAAGCCGTAAAAGCGATGTCTTTTGCGGCTTTTTGTGTTTGTTCGCGCAAAACATTGCCGCCTACACCGGGGATCAGGGCCTGGGGAAGCTTCTCCTTAAAACGCTTTAAAGAATAACTTTGCTTGTTGCGCAAAACTTGTTTGCGGGCCGCCCCCATTGTGGGATGAGCAAAAATACCGACATTTCCTCTCAACAGATAGGAGACAAACATGTCACATATTCAACACCGCGCTTATTCTTCCCCCGACGCCCTTATTCCAGCAGAAGCCCTACATCTCCGCGCCGCGGAAGATCGTGGCCATGCCGACCATGGATGGTTGAAAAGCGCTCACAGCTTTAGCTTTTCAAGTTATTACGACCCCGATCATATGAATTTTGAAGCCTTGCGGGTGATCAATGATGACCGTGTTGCGGGCGGCGGCGGATTTCCGATGCATCCCCATCAAGATTTCGAGATTTTCTCTTATGTTTTGGAAGGAGCCATTGCCCATAAAGATAGTCTCGGGAATGGATCCACGGTTTCGGCCGGCGGGGTTCAATATATGACGACGGGCAGAGGCGTTCAGCATTCAGAGTATAACCCCCATGCGGATCAGGATTTACGGTTCTTGCAAATTTGGCTGATGCCAAAGGTGAGAGGGGCTGACCCTCGATATGATCAAATTGACCTCTCCCCCCAGGAAAAAGATGGCCAGCTGAAGCTCTTTATCTCTGAGGATGGTCGTGAAGGATCAATTCCGACCCTTGCTCCTGCTGACATTTATGCAGGCACGTTTGACGGCGCACAACAGGCTGAGTTTACCTTCAGGCGAAATCGAAAAGGGTGGGTGCAGATCGCTAGGGGAAGTATCAAGGTGAACGGAGTGCATCTAAAGGAAGGAGACGGCTTAGCGATCACTGCCCCTGGGCAGATTCATATAGAAGAGGGTCAAAAGGCTGAACTCCTTCTTTTTGATCTTGCTACCCTTTAAGGTGTGGCGCCAAAACTATGCCGCTGACACCAATCAGGGGTGAAGGCCAGTTCTGGCTGTTCGCGGGCAGGCCTTAAAAGAAATATAGAACGCATCACAAATAAAGCCTGCCTCATACTTGATATGGGGTATGTGCAGCTAACCGTGATGCGCTTTATAAAAAATGCATCCTCACTCCACCACAATATCTGCGACCCCTTCAATGGTTTTAAGCACACTCTTCATCGCCATGGTTGATACGGCCGGCACGGAAACATTCATCTCCACCTCATAATCAACGTCTTGGGGTGCCAGAACAAGGGTAAGGGGTTTGTTTTCAGAGGCTACATCTTCTTCTGGTAAGGCATTCAGTCGTTTTTTAATAGCGGCAAAAGCTTGGGGTTGCTCAACGATAATTTTTAAAGAAGTAGACTGACCATTTTGGGTATGAATTTCATCCAACAAACGAATGGCCTCTCCTGTAAGGCGAACATTCCCCTCTCGGTCTTCAGCTGTCACAGATAGAAAAAGACGTGCCCCCACTTCAAGCTTATCCCGCGCTGTTTCTATAAGCTCACTAAAGACCGTCACTTCATATTCGCCCGTCCGATCCGAAAGTGTGATCCATGCAAAGGCTTTCCCGGATTTAGACCGGCGCCGGGTCACCTCCCTGAGGATACCGGCCATTTGGGCTGTAAGACGTGTCCCCTTTGCCTCCTCCAGCACCTCTGACTGGGAAAGAACACCGCGCTCTGCTAGAGCTTGATCATAATCATCTAAGGGATGGCCCGTAAGGTAGAACCCTAAAGCAGCACATTCACGGTCCAATCGTTCGCCCCCGAACCAATCATTGATGAAGGGGATTTTAGGCCGCTCTAAGGCAATATTTTCACCATCGCCGAAAAGCCCCCCTTGATTGCTTGATTTTTCCTCGTGAAAAGCAGCTGAATATCTGATAAGAAAATCAGCATGGGTAAAAATCTGCGCTCGGTTTTGGTGAATGGCATCAAAAGCGCCTGCTTTTGCCAATTGTTCAATGCCCCTTTTCCCAATCTTTCTCACATCAACCCGTTCAAGGAAATTATAGATATCCGTAAATGCCCCCCCCTTTTGGCAAGCCATGGAAATTTGGGCCATGGCCTCCTCCCCCACATTTTTTATCGCCGCCAAAGCATAGTGGATATGGTTCCCATCAATAGAAAAATCTGCCTGGGATCTGTTGATGCAAGGGGGGCAAACCTCAACATCGCATCTTTTGGCTTCGCCCACAAAGACAGCTAATTTATCTGTTAGCGTTATATCTAAAGACATAGAAGCCGCTAAAAAAGCAGCTGTGTGGTTGGCTTTCAAAAAAGCTGTCTGATAGCTGATCCAAGCATAGGCCGCCGCGTGGGATTTGTTAAAACCATAGCCAGCAAATTTTGCCACAAGCTCAAAAATACTTTCTGCTTTCTCTGGGTCCACATTATTATTCCGTGCCCCCTCAACAAAGCGAACCTTTTGCTTGTCCATCTCCTCTTTTTTCTTCTTCCCCATGGCCCGGCGAAGAAGGTCCGCCTCCCCCAAACTATATCCGGAAAGAATTTGTGCAATTTGCATCACCTGTTCTTGGTAGATAATCACCCCATAGGTTTCTTTTAAAACCTCCTCTAAGAGGGGGTGCAAATAATCAGGGGCCTCCCGCCCTGCTTTCCGGTCGATATAGGTGGGAATATTATCCATGGGCCCTGGACGATAGAGGGAGACAAGGGCGATAATATCCTCAAGACAATCGGCATTTAGTCCCCGTAAAGTGGATCTCATACCAGAGGATTCCAGTTGGAAAACACCAATCGCATCGCCCTTTGATAACATGTCATAGTAAGGTTTTGGTCCGAGATGTGCTAGAAGCAAAGGTCGTCACCCGTTTTCCTTTCTCTACCGGGGCTGAGGGTGCAGCGCTC
>JBCCMT010000299.1:0-3098 GCA_039026195.1 Pseudomonadota bacterium
CATTTGCCGCCTGCGATGATCTTGGCGATGGCTTAATTATCTGTGACGGCGTCACCACAGGGGGGCTGATTGATGGCCGAAATAACCTGGATGTGATGATCAAAGAGGACGCCACTGTCACCGGCACGAATGTCGCCGTGGCCCTCACCGGTGATGGCTTGGTGTATCAGAATAAAGGCACAGTTCGCGGCACCCAAGGCGTTAGCTTCATTGGCGCGGGCGATGGCGGACGCGTTACCAACTTCTGCACAAGTACCACAGAAGCCACCATCGGCGATGCAATGATTTTAAGTGGCGGTACGATTTTCGACAATCACGGGCAAGTCCTGTCTGGCGTGAACACAGGCGACGGCGTGGAGATGGCTGACGGTGTCATCCTCAATCAATTCATGGGGCATATTATCTCACGGGGGAAAAGCGATGATCCTGCCAACCCGAATGCTGGCATTCGCGTGACCCGCAGCGATAAAATGCTGACCATCACCAATACGGAATATATTGAAGGTGAGGTGGGTATTTTTGTGGACCTCGACAACACGGGTCAGCAGACCCTTTACAACCACGGCACCATTGTGGGGACAAGCGGTATTGCCCTCTCCTTAGGCGGCGGTGTGGATACAGTTTTCCAAGGGGGGCAAGGCATTATCCAAGGCGTTGCCGATTTTGGTGATGACATCGATACCCTCTTTGTGCGGGACGGCCAGGGCTTTATTGTTGGGGGACCCGGCGCTCTCTTTGATGGGGGTGAAGGTGGCGAAGATTATGACGCTATAGTTTTTGACGATAGTGTTCTCACCACAGACCTTGGGTTTTTAACGCTGATTGATGCGTTGACCGAAACCTATGAGCTTGGCTTCCTCAATAGCGATGATAGCCCTAGCTTAATCCGCTTCCGGAATTTTGAGCATTTCAAATTTGGGGACGGGATCCTCAGCTTTGAAGAGTTGGTGGCCACCGTTCCGGTTCCCCTCCCCGCTGCGGCCCCTCTCTTCGTCGGCGCTATTGCCTTAGGGCGCTTTGCACTGCGGCGGAAAAAGAAGAAGGCGTCTATCGCGTAAGTCTTTACAAACAAAACATCAAAAAGCCCGCTTTGAAGATCACTCAAAGCGGGCTTTTTTATAAGATAAACAGAACCAAGCTATTCAGCGCAGCTTAAGATAATATTTTCTGGACTGATCATTTGGCTGTCTTGCAATAGGAGTTGAACTTCCTGCGTGGTCACCACTTGTGTCACAATACCGCCAGGGCGTTGCGTTTGCAGGTCCACCATAAGGTCATTTCCCTCCATCACCCATCGATGGTTGACCGTCCAACCGGGTGTCGGGAACACGGCCTTACCAGAAATACTTAAATTCTCATTGACCGTACGCGTCACCTGCCAATCCATCGTCTTCATCATCGAACATGCGGATAGGCCGGCTGGTGCAATGGTAACAGGGGGCGTGGAGGAGGAGGATGAACGGGCCGATTGTTTCGACGGCGCATTTTCCGTGATCTGATCCGTCTCCCCTTCCGCAGACTGACAAGCACTCAAAAGACTGATACCACAAAGAAGAATGAGATATTTCATTATGGCGCCACCGATTTTTGCTCTGCGGTTTTTGACTTGTTGATGGCTATCGGCATTTGAGCCGGTATGGGGGTTCCATCAAAGCTGGACAACCCCGCAGGACTTGCACTTTCTGTAATGAACTGAAGACCGACAAGGTTTTGGTCGATTTCAAATTCCCCTTCAAAGTTTGTACTTGACGGCGGGTAGGTTCCGCACAGCTCCCCCTGGTCACAGATGAAGCCGTCATTATCCATATCTGTACCAAAGATCACACGATAGGTCCCCTCCTCTAACCCCGCTTGCGCGATAAGGTTGCCAAGCCCATTGGCATTTGCGGTTTGAACTGCCTCAGTGAAAACCTCATTATTGCCCTTAACTTCAAAGATCAAAAAGATGGCAGAGCTACTGCCCGTCGCGTTGGTGTCGCGGTTAAAGACACTGACCGGTACATCGACGGAGGTTGCATCGCTTAAGTTAAAGGAGACATTGGCTTCAAAGGTTCCCACCCCTAGGGAGGATCGATCAAGCACAAATTGATATGTCCCTAATCCACTTGCATCTGCGCCACTGTCATTCACACTTAACCAAGACCCACCGCCGGAAAGGCCTGTTCCCGTGCCCGTCACACTGCTGACGGATAAGGTGCCTGACCCAGTTTTCTCCGCCTGCAACGTAATGGAATTTAGGACATCCCCAAAATCAAGCCGGTTCGGGGTAACAAAGATGGAGGGCGGTGGCGGTGTCACCGCCGCGCCGCCGGCGGTATCAATGGCCGCTTGGACCATCTTTGGCAGCGACATAAGACCATGACCTGTCTGATTATCTTTGCCCGCCGGGCCAATATCAGTTGTCAATTGCCCGTTGGCCAAAAGACCATCAACTTCAGCTGGGGTCAGACCGGGATCAATCATCCGCATCAGCGCTAAGCCAGCGGCCACATGGGGCGTCGCCATGGAGCTGCCCTGAAGTCCCCCAAAACCGTTCTGAAAACTGCCCCCTTGGAGGACCCCTATCGCAGCGACGATCGCATCGGAAAAACCATCAAGATTTTCGTCCGTGGTCGCATCGCCGCCAGGGGCCGCAATATCAATCTGGGCATAGGACTGGCTGTAATAGGCTGGCTCTCGCCGTAAATCTGTGGCCGCCACCGCAATCACGCCCGTTGAGGCCGCAGGATATTGAGGGACAGTTTCATCGGGGGTACTGCCCCCATTGCCCGCCGCAGCCACAAGAATGACCCCAGCTTGACGGGCGGCATTAATCGCATTCTGCAGCGCAGCGCTGACGTCCGGTCCCCCCAAAGACATGCTGATAATATCCGCTTTGCGAGGGGGCAGCTGACCACTGTCATTCTCTAACCCAGCAGCGTAGCGAATAGCTTGGGGAAGATCCCCCGGCAAGAAATCACAGTTGGGATCAATGCTATACCCAATCTTAATCGCCATCAAATCCGCCCCCGGAAAGACACCTGTGATGCCATTATTGCCTGTGGGCGCCACAGCGGTGGAGCTGACATGGGTGCCGTGGAAGCTGTGACATTTCGCAG
>JBCCMT010000300.1:0-3096 GCA_039026195.1 Pseudomonadota bacterium
GTCGTTTCAAGCGCAAAACCGTCAATGGCTCGCCCACAGCCTTACCCAAAATCAAACTGTTTATAGGCAACCGAGAGGAAGTCATATCCGCTATTTTGATAAAGCTGATCATAACTTAACGGCTGAAAGAGACTGGCGAGCAGGTTATTTTCTGATGATGACCCTAAATTATAAAGCACCTCTAAGGGGGATTGGAGCTCAAACACACTTCCATCTTCGCCAATCAAGATTTTGACATTGCCAAAAGACGGACTTTGTAAATCTGCGATAGAAATTTCATTCGAGCCAGAGGAAGAGGATGTTGTCTCTGGTTCGCGCTGAACAGATTGATTGGTTGATGAAGAAGAGGCAGTTGCTTCTTGCGTATTCCTTGAAGAAGTATCATTCGAGACAGTGTTATTTTTTTCTGTCGAAGAGGGGGCAGCAACCGTTTTGTCCCCAGATGTATTTGAAGATGTCGCTTGTGACGAAGACGATGTCTCATTTGTCTCAGAAGATGTATTCTCATTCGATGATGATGATGAGTTTTGTGCGGGTGGCGGATTACTGCCCCCAATAAGTGATCCAATAATTGTCATGTCAGCCCTCTATTCCGTGGCCCCCAGAGCAAATACTATTGGGTCGGCTTTAACAAGGCGCCAACAAATAAAGTAAATTTACATCAAGCTTAACAAACTATGAATTTGAAAGGTTTTGGTGGACTTCGCATCACATACAAAAATTGAAATCCATCAGGATCTCAGAGAACGCCCTTAGCTTTGTCGGGCGTCCTCGATGGCTCTTTGAATAGATGCTTTGTCCATGCCGGGAATAATGCGGATCACCTCACCATCAGCGCTCGCAATAATAAAACCGGGGGTCCCGTCCACGCCAATATCGCGGGCCAATTCTATTGAGGCTTCAAGCTTGGCTTCTAACGCATTGCGTTTCGCACTGTCTTTGAGGCGGCTGTTGATGGCATCGTAATCAATACCCGCCGCGGCCGCATAATTTTGCAAACGGCCAATTTCCACAAGACCGCGCGCCTCCATCATGGTGGTATGGAGGGGAAGAAAGGCGCCTATATCTGCTGCAGCGATGGAGGCCAGCGCAATATCGCGGGAAGCGGGGTTGATGATGGGAAGCTCCATCATGACAAAGCGAACATTGTCCTCCGCTTCAATCAGTTCTTCCACATAAGAGGTCGCTTGGCGGCAATAGCCGCAGTTATAGTCATAAAACTCAATGAAAAAGACCTCAGCCTCTTCACGGCTGGCGCCAAAGCTATGGCCCACATCCCCGCTTGTGAGCGCGTCAAAATTTTCTTTAACGGCCCTAGTGGCGGCTTCTTCTGCGACACTGGCTTGGGCGGCCGCTTCCGCCCGTGCCTCTTCGCTATAGCGTTCCACCGATTCGATAATGATTTCTGGGTTAGCCAATAAATATTCGCGGATAATCTCTTCAATCTCTTGCCGGTTATTGCTGGGATCGTGCAGCGCCTTTGCAGGGGGGGAGGTGACAAAGTGGGAAATCCCAAGGGCGCCCCCCAAAATAACGGCTGCCGCCGCCAATAAGATACGAGAATTGATCATGCTTTATCCTTTACCAAGGGAGAAGAAAAAAAGAGATTAACGACCGCCCCTCCGGCGGCGCGCGTCCGAGGCCGCCGATTGAGAGGCGGTGATGATATCTAACGCTTGCAGATGTTCAGGGGTGCCGATTTCTAACTCATCCTTAGCGCGGGTCGCAAAACGGTGGGCCTCTGGCAGGTTCCCCCAAGCAAAGAAGGCTTGCGCCTGGGCGAGGCTGGCAAGACTATCCTGACCACTATACCCATAGGCCCTGGCCATTTGCGACCAAGCAAACCCGTTGCCAGGTTCAATTTGCAGAGCAAGGCGCAAAATGGAAATGGCCTCTTCAAGTTCAGCTTGGCTTTCCAAAGCGATTAGGGCGCGGGCGAGGTTGATTTTTAACAGGGCATATTGGGGGGCCAGCTCAGTGGATTTGCGGTGGGGACCGACGCTTTCCCGCACCTTGCCATGCTCAAACAGCATTTGCCCTTTTAGCTCTTGGAAATAAGGGTTGTCTTGATCCTCTTCGATCAGGCGGTCCACTTCTCGAAGAGCTTTCTCCAATTCAGAGCCGCGATAATAAGCCACCGCCCGCGCATATCGGGCCGGGGGGCTTTGGTCACTCAAGGGATATTGTCTCAAAGTGGTATAGCTATCTTGCATAAAGCCATGGATTTTGGCTTGGATCATCCGCAAGCGAAAAATATCCTCTTCCGTATCGCGATGAGTGACATTTTTTTGATTGGCCACACGATCACGCAGATTGTTCATCCGCTGAAGGGGCAGGGGGTGGGTCTGAAAATAAGGGTCCGGCCGTCGGGAGCGTAGTAGTTGCCGGTTGCTGAGCTTTTCGAAAAACTCCACCAACCCTTCGCCGGAGGCGCCGATGGTTTCAAGATAGGTAATCGCCGCTTGGTCGGCGGCGGCCTCTTGACCACGGTTATAGGCAAGGGCTTCAGCGACACTCACCGTCTGGCCAAGGCCTAAAATACTCATGCCCGCTTCGGGGGAGCCTGCAGCGATCGCTGCTGCGCCAAGAACGAGGCTAAGCATCATGGGGCGCGACGCTTGGGCCCGGGCCGCTGCCCCGCGCTGTTGATGCCCGCCGGCAAGGTGACCGGTTTCGTGGGCAATCACCCCCAAAATTTGATTGGGGGTGTCCGCTTCGGTGATCAGGCCAGTGTGGTAAAACATCTTCAGGCCATTGGCCACAAAGGCGTTCAGGCTCGGATCACCCACCAGATAGATATCCACTGCCGCGGGGTCGAGGCCCGCCGCCACGAGGACCGGGTCGCTATAATCCCGCAAAAATTGTTCGATCTCTGCATCCCGCAAGAGGGAGATGCCTTGGGCCTTCGCCATGGAGCTGAAGAGGGGGCTAAAGAAAATAGCCAGACAGGCAAACAAACCCCACAGGATTGGGAAAAGGGGCCGCAAGACCGAGGGGCGGATAGAGGATGTCATGCTATGATCTCCAACAGCCTCAATAATGTGCCTGTCATTTTAGCCGATAACAATTATCTTACAGGTAATAATGACGATCAGA
>JBCCMT010000301.1:0-3088 GCA_039026195.1 Pseudomonadota bacterium
ACAACTCATCGGCAAGGGCTGGGTCCACATCACGCCGGGCATCCTCAAGCAACGACACAGCGTCATAAGCGGCCTGCCCAATAAGGGCATCTTGAAAATCAATGACCGCAAGCTGACCATCTTCCTTCACCAATATGTTTTGGGCGTGATAATCACGTAGCACCAAGGTTTGCGGCGGTGAAAGTTTGTCAAACATCCCTGACCATGCTGCGTACCAATCGGTTTTGGCGTTGTCCGTCAAAGGAACCCCTACATCGGCTAGATACCAATCAAGGAAAAGATCTGCCTCTGCTTGTAACGCCAACCGGTCATAGGTTTGGAGCGGCCAAGGCCCAAGGTCGTGTGCAGAGAGAGCTTTTTGTTGTAGCGGCCTTAACAGCAACAGGGCTTGGCGATAAAGCACAGCTTCTTGTGCTTTATCTTGGGCCACATCCGCCAAGTGACGTTGGCCGAAATCTTCAATGACAGCAAAACCTTGGTCAATATCTTCCGCATACACCTTTGGTGCAGATACCCCTTGGGCGGACAGCCATTGGGCGAGCGCTGTGAAGGCCTCTAGCCGAGGCCCCGCAAGACGAGCCATGGCGTTATAGCCCCAACCCCGGCGGGTAGCTTCATCTGCCGTGGGGGGGCAAGGGGGCGCCTCTTTTTGCAAAGGGGCATCCATCAAGAGGGCGGGGTGAGGGGCCCCTTCCAGGCGGGCATAGCTCCGGGATGAGGCATCCGCCGCCAGCGGACGAACCACCGTCCGCTCAAACCCGTGGGTTTTTAAAAAGGCCGCCTTTGCCGCTTCTCTATCTTGATCCGTCATGCACGCTCTAACTGTTTTAGTCTTTGTTGCCAGCTTTCATCTCCCTGAAAGGTCCATTGGCGGGTCATCTCATTAAGCTGCTCCCCTTCAATAACCCGCGCCCCTTTCGGCAAATAGCCCTCCCCCCGGCGGGGCCATTCAATGATTAAGATGCCCCCCTCTAAAGCGTCATCTAATCCCAATTCAAGCACTTCATGGGCGTCTTCTATTCGATAAAGATCAGCATGGGTGACTAGGATTTTCCCTTCATAGGATTGGACCAGAGAAAATGTGGGGCTGGTCACCTCCACCTCATCCTCAACACAAGCGCGGATAAGCCCCCGGGCCAATACGGTCTTCCCCACCCCCAAATCTGCATTTACGTGAAGCTGGTCGCCCGGCGCCAATAAGCGACCCAAACGGCGGCCCAACTCTTCGGTTTCGTCTGGGGAATGGGTGATAAAATTCATCTAAGCGATCTTACCTGTGAATGGGGGCTGGCTCCAGCCATTATTCAGCTTTAAATATAAGCTTGCCCACTTGCTCTTCTGCGAAGGGCCCGTAATAAACAGATTTTTGCGCTGACATAAGGCCTCTCTTCCATGGTAAAACTGACTTATATTGAACATGATGGCACTTCCCATGAAGTGGACGCGGAAACGGGCCTCACGGTAATGGAAGTGGCAGTAAAACAAGGCATTCCGGGCATCGATGCAGATTGCGGCGGGGCGTGTGCCTGCGCCACCTGTCATGTGCATGTGGACCCCGCCTTTACCGAAAAAACCGGTGAGCCCTCGTCCATGGAAGAATCCATGCTCGACTTTGCCTCAGAGCGGGATGAGACATCGCGCCTTTCCTGCCAAATCAAAATCAGCGAAGAACTGGAAGGGCTGATTATTCGCTTGCCGCAATTTCAGGGATAGCCTGGGCCCTCTGCCCATCAAAAAGAACATCTTGACAACATTTCCCTTCTTCGGCTTTGATCATTCTCATGCTGAAGGCTGCCCTTTCTCCCCCCCGTCCGGAGGTGACCACCTCTCTAACCCGCGGTATTTATCGCCTGCTTGTGGATCTTGGCTATGCGGTGATCCCTGAATTTACCTTAAAAACAGGGCGGCGGGCGGACCTAATGGGCTTATCGAAAAAGGGGGAATTTGTCATTGTTGAGATTAAATCTTGTTTGGCGGATTATAGCGTCGATACAAAATGGCAGGACTATCTTGATTATTGCGACCAGTTCTATTTCGGGGTGGCAGACACTTTTCCACAAGATATTCTCCCCCCAGAGGAAGGCCTCATCATTGCCGATGAATTTCATGGCGATATACGGGGGGAGGGGCCCCGGCGTGCCCTGTCCCCCGCCCGGCGGAAAGCCATGACCTTGCGGTTTGCCCGGCAAGCGGCCTTTCGGCTTTCGCCCTAATTAAAAAAGCGTTTTTAGCTGATCATATAATTGCGCATGGGTTGCAATAATTTGAGTTGCCCCTGCATCACGCAACCTATCCTCGTGACCAGCTAAACAATGCCCCCCGCCGGTAAAGCCCCACACATGGCAACCCGCCTGAACCCCAGCGGTGACCCCATGGGCGCTGTCCTCAATCACCAAACAGTTTTCAGGCGCGAGCCCAATTTTCTCCGCCGCATACAGAAAGATATCCGGAGCCGGCTTGCCATGGGCAACATGGTCTGCGGAATAAACATGGTCACCAAAATAAGGGGCAAGGCCAAAACGATCAATTTTACTGGCCAGCACCTCAATGCTGGAAGAAGATGCCACCGCGAGCTTGAGGGAGGGGATTGCTGATAGTTGACGCAGCGTCTCTTCAGCCCCCTTCACGGTGGTCATGCGATGACGTTGGGACCGCCGCGTGGCAATCATCCCTTCAAGCAATTTGGAGAAATCTTCATCCGAAGGGGGCAGCCCTAAAACCTCCCCATACCCCTGGCGCAACTCTTGGGCAAAGGCGTCCGTCCGCATCCCCGTAAACCGGATAATAATATCCTCCGCTGTCCAACGAAAGCCATGGTCCTCTAAATAGCGGACCGTTTCTTCAAGGCCCACCACCTCAGAATCTACCAGCACGCCGTCGCAATCAAAAAGAAGTCCTTGGATCGTCATGCCCTATAGGTAGGGTAAGTCTCCCACCTTGACCAGCTTCCTCTAACATTTGGCTTTATATGAAAAAGGGCAGCTCGAGAGCTGCCCTTTTTCGGTTATTTATGATGTAATTAAGATTACGCGCCCATCCCGGCAAAGAAGGCCAGCATCAGAAGCGCCACAATATTGGTGATCTTAAT
>JBCCMT010000302.1:0-3061 GCA_039026195.1 Pseudomonadota bacterium
CTCGTTGAACAGGTCCTCGTGCGCAGGCACAGACACTGATCGTCTCTGCACAGCGGGACGATGTGGACCGTACAAAAATCCAAACGGATATTGATGCGATTGCCACACAAGTGGAAGATATCACAGAGGCAGCTTCTTTTAACGGCTTGAACCTTCTTCAGGGAACGGATTCTGTTGACATTCTGTCTTCTTTGAACCGGTCTTCTTCTTCAGTAACACCTGACTATATCACCATCGAGCGTCAAAACCTTGAGCAATCTGCTGGGGTGGCGGGGACAACTGCGGCCGTTTCTGCTGCAGCCTCTAAGGGTATCTTGACAACAAACACAGCGGGTACAGCTGCGACTTTTGCAACGGGTACGCAAACTGCGGGTGCTGTTGTGGCAGATGGCCAAGCTGAAACCATCAACTTTGCCGGTGAGATCATCGATACAGGTGACACCTTCGCTTACACGATTGATGTAGCAGGTACAGCTGTAACAGCTGAATATGTGGCTGCCGAAGGGGAGACATCTAATGATGTTGTTGAAAACTTAGCGTCTCTACTTCAAGCTGAGTTGATCGAAAATAACATTACTGATGTTGATGTTAGCTTCTCTACTTCATCAAATCCGTCACAGAATAATGTGTCGTTGGTTGTAACCAACAATACAGGCTCTGCGTTTAATGCTGCTTCTACTCTTGAAGTGAACACAGGCGGTACAGCTGGTGGTGGTCTTGCTAATCTTGGCAGCATCGACGTTTCCACCGCGTCTGGCGCATCCACTGCGTTGACACAGATTGATGATCTACTTGAAACAGCGATTGATGCGGCGTCTGCATTCGGTTCTGTTCAAAACCGGATTGATACTCAGTCTGACTTTATTCAATCTTTGATTGATAGTCTTGAGCTTGGGGTTAGTGCCCTTGTGGATGCTGACTTGACCGCCGCTTCTGCGCGCTTGAACGCGTTGCAGGTTCAACAGCAGTTGGGCATTCAGTCTCTCGGTATTGCGAACCAGGGTCCACAGACCATCTTGGCGCTCTTCCGTTAATCTCTTAAGGGGGAGCTATTTCGATAGCTCCCTCTTTTTCTCTTCTAAAGGTTTCTTATGTTTCCCAATCCTGAAGCAGGTTACGGTCAAATTCGTCGGGACACGGCAAGCCCCCGTCAGGTCGAATATCGTGTTCTTACCTCCATCGCCGCAGAGATCGAAGCTGCGGATCCTGCCACCCCGCAAGGGTATCGCGAATTGGCCCTGGCCCTCCAACGAAATAAACAACTTTGGGAAGCCCTCGCCGTTGATTTATCGAACCCAGATAATCCGCTAGATGATTCTTTAAAAGCCAACCTTATTGGACTTGCTGGCTATAGCGTTAAAACAGGGCAGGCCGTTCTTCAGGGGGAAGAGGACCGCCTTGTGCTCGTCAATATTAACCGCACCGTGGCCGCGGGGCTGAAACCCGCAACTGAAGTGGCCGCATAGGAGCGCTGATGGCTGGACTGACATTAACCCTCAAACCCCGTGAAAAATTTCTTGTCGGGGGATGCCTTGTGGAAAATGGACCTCGCCGGTCATCTATTCGTATTATCGATGAAAATGTTTTTGTCCTTCGGCTTAGCGATGCGTTGCACCCTGATGAAGTTACGACACCTGTGAAACGCGCTTACCACGCGGTTCAGCAAATCTTGGCTTGCGAAATTTCAGAAAAAGACGGGCATGTTCATCTTTTGGCGCAATTAAAATCCTTGCATGAGGTGTTTGAAGGCACTGCCCATGAGGCCACCATCGCCAGAGCCTGCGCCAATGCCGCAGCGGGCAAATATCACGGGGCGCTGATCGGGCTAAAGGCCCTTATCGAGGTTGAATCAAAACTTCTCCTCACAGCGCGTCCGGCACCCGAAAACACGTCTGAAAATAGATTGTGTGCCGTTTCAGGACGTCGTTAACCTTTTATTCAACTCCTGGTCATTAAGGTAACCGTAACGTTAACAACCTTGTTAATGGGACGGAGCCTATCTTATGTTTGGGTCAGACAACTCAATTTTGACCATTGCTCAATCGATGGTCAGCCATGCGGCCTCTCGCCAAGCGGTGGCGGCGGAGAATATCGCGCAAGTGAACACCCCTGGCTTTCGCGCCAAAAAGGTGGCGGATTTTGCGCAAGTTTTCGCTGAGGGGGAAGAAACAACGCCAAAAGTGGACCGCGAAGCGGCGGTCAAACCCAATGGCAATTCCGTCTCCTTAAAGGAACAAGTGCTGACCATGGCCAGCGCCCGCGGCCAGCACGAGTTAGGCTTGGCGTTGTGGGAGCAGACCGTGTCCATGTATCGCACCGCATTGCGAGGGAGTAGATAATGGCGGATCCCATTACCTCCGCCCTCAAGGCGGCCAGTGACGGAATGGGGGCACAAAGCCTCCGCCTCCGGACGGTACATGAAAACCTCTCCAATGTAGATACGCCGGGCTATCAACGCAAATTGGTGAGCTTTCGGTCTGCTTACGAAGATCAAGTGGTGGGCGTTGATAAGATCACCCTGGATAAGAATGACCCCCGCCTCGTGCTCGATCCTGGGCACCCCCTGGCCGATGGGGACGGCTATGTCACCATGAGCAATGTGGACATGTTGGTGGAGATGACCGACGCGCGGGAAGCCAAACGAAATTTTGAAGCCAATCTTGAGGCCTTTCGTCAGGCCCGGGAAATGTATGGGGGCCTTGTCGGCCTATTACGGAGGTAATTGATGGTATCTGCCCTTTCATCCTTAGGCGCCTCTCAAGGCTATGCGCAAACAGCGCTAAACCCGATCAATCAAGCCGCAGAAAAGCTGAATACGCAAAATACTTCGCCCACAGGGTTTCAAGAAGCAGCGCAAAATTTTGGCCAAATCTTTGATAAGGCAGACATGGCTGTGACCGAGCTTTCCAAGGGGGAGGGCAGTGCCCAAGCCGTGGTGGAGGCGATGGCGCAAGCCGAAATGGCCCTTCAGGAAGAGCTTCGCCCCCCACACGATGAAAAAGATCATCGCCGTGGCCTGGGCCGTGGCCAGAACGCTGTCGAGAAAACCCGCCCAGGTCAG
>JBCCMT010000303.1:0-3025 GCA_039026195.1 Pseudomonadota bacterium
AAGCCCTGCAAAAGCCAGCGTAAACAGTGCTGTAGCCGCCCCAAAGGGAATCCATGTCCATTTATCAGATGCATCGGGGAGATGACGTAGCGCGATCCATAAAAGGGCAATCAAAATCGCAGATGAAATAGGGAAAGGGGCCAACAAAAGCATCTCTGGAAAAGAGAACCATTTGTCAAAAATACGGGGGCTGACAAAAGGGCTGGCCAAAGAAACCGCAGCAAGACCTGCGAGCATTCCCCATAACCCCTTTTTCGCCCATTCAATGGCTTTAAGTTGCAGTTTATCTTCGGTTTTGATGATCAACCATGAGGCGCCGATAAAAGCATATCCAGCTGTCAGGCAGATCGCTGTCAGAAGCGCAAACCCCACCGTGGCGGCGGTATATTTGAGACCCATAATATAAAGGCCCAACATAAAACCTTGAGATAGAGACGTCATTAAAGACCCTACCCAAAAGGCAGTGTTCCAATAGGTTTTATATCTGGGGGGCGCCTTAACCCGGAATTCAAAGGCGATCCCCCGTAAGATGAGCCCGAGCAACATGATAAAAACAGGTAGATAAAGAGCTGTTAAAATCGTTCCGTGGGCGGCGGGAAAAGCCACCAAAAGAAGGCCGATGGCCAGCACGAGCCAAGTTTCATTCGCATCCCAAAAGGGGCCGATCGAGGCAATCATCCGGTCCTTGCCCGCCTCATCGGCAAAGGGCGTGAGCACCCCCACCCCCAAGTCAAACCCATCCAAGACCACATAGATGAGAATAGACAGCCCCATGAGGCCAGCAAAAACAAGAGGGAGCCAAATGGTTGGGTCACCAAATAATGTCATGGGAGATCTCCTTTATTCTGCTGGCGCCATAAGTTCGACTTGCGCTTCACTGGACCGCGGCATTTTCGGACGGACCGGCTCCCCCTTTGCCCCGCGACGGGCCAGATAGAAAAGAACGCCAACGTAAAGGGCTGTCAGCACAACATAGGTGATCAGATAAAGGGCCAGGGTGCTGCCCACCATGGGGGCGGGTACGTCTGCCACCGCTTGCTTCGTGGTCAGAACACCACTGACCAACCAAGGTTGGCGGCCAATTTCCGTCACATACCACCCAGCAAGCGTGGCGATCCAGCCGGAGAAACTCATGGCCACCATCGCCCGCAAAAGCCAACGTCCAAGGGGGTCTTCAAAGCCTTGTTTCCGTCTCCATACAAACCACATGCTGAGCCAAGAGAGGGCGAGCATCGCAAGGCCCGTTCCCACCATCAGCCGGAAGGACCAAAAAACAGGGCCCACAGGCGGGTGCAAAACCGTGCCATCCTCAGCCACAAATTCATTGAGGCCCGGCACCTCCCCATCAAGGGTGTGGGTCAAAATAAAACTTGCCCCATTGGGCACGCCTATTTCAAAGTGGTTTTTCCGCTCCTCTTCATCAGGCAGCGCAAATAGGATGAGGGGGACATTGGTACTTGTTTCCCAATTGGCCTCCATCGCGGCCACTTTGGCAGGCTGATGCTCTAAGGTATTCAAACCATGCAAATCACCCACGAAAATTTGAACCGGGATGAGCAAAGCCCCAAGGGTAAGACCTGATTTTAACGCAACCCGCACGCCCCCTGTCCGATCGCCAAGGAGATATCGGTACGCGGACAACCCCGCAATGAGAAAAGCAATGGTTAGCCCACTGGCGATCAACATGTGGATAAGCCGATAGGGCATAGAGGGGTTGAAAATGATCGCCCACCAATCCGTGGCAAAAGCAACCCCCTCCCGCATTTCAAAGCCCACGGGCGTATGCATCCAAGAGTTAAGGACAATAATCCAAAAGGCACTCATGGTGGTGCCGAACGCCACTAAGAAGGTCGCGAGGGTATGTAACCATCCAGGCACGCGGGAAAAGCCAAAAAGCATGATCCCTAGGAAAACCGCCTCTAAGAAGAAAGCCGTCAGCACCTCATAGGCAAGGAGGGGCCCTGCAATATTACCCACCTTTTCCATAAACCCTGGCCAATTGGTGCCGAATTGGAAGCTCATGGTAATGCCAGAAACAACACCCATGGCAAAGGACAGGGCGAAGACCTTCACCCAAAAACGATAGGCCTCCATCCATTTTTCATCCCCACTCGCATTAAACCGCAACTTAAAAAAGAGCAGCATCCACCCCAATGCGATGGTAATCGTCGGGAAGAGAATGTGAAAAGAAATATTAGCGCCGAATTGAATACGGGAGAGGATGAGAGCATCCATGTCTACAACATGTCCTTTTTCTGTTTTGAAGAGAGGGAGCGGCGAAGGGGAACAATCTTCCCCGTGGTTTCAATAAACTTTTGCACTTTACTGCCTAAGGTTAAGAGCTGAACCAATCGCTCCGTTTCAAGCTTGTTCATGTCACTATACCAATCGGTGAGAAGCTCAATTAAAGCCCCAAGTTCAGCAACTCTATCATGAGCATACTGATCCTCAGCCGCAACCGGGGATTGTAACTGAAGTTCCCGTAATTTGGTCAAGGTAGGGTCGATTTCTCGTTTTTTGCGTTCCTCAATCAAGGTGCGCACAATTTCCCAAAGATCATCTGGGGTGGTAAAATAATCCCGGCGATCATTGGGAAGATGGGTCAGGCGCACCAAATTCCATGCCTGCAATTCCTTTAACCCTGTAGAGACGTTGGACCGAGAAACCCCCAATTTCTCGACAACTTGCTCAGCATTCAGCGGACCGTCATTTAAAAACAGCACCGCATAAATTTGCCCGACGGTGCGGTTGATCCCCCACCGAGAACCCATTTCCCCGAAGTGAAGGACAAAATCTTGATGTAAGGGGGAAAGCTGCATTCATATTTCCGTTGCATTAGACATTTCAGTAATTTCTGAAATACATGTAACACCAAATATATAATGATCAATCACCATAATTCGCTAAAAGCGCATAATGAACACGAAACTAGGGCTTGTTGAGTATCAGGGCGTGACACTGGCCGGCGTCGAAAAAGTAACAGATTTAGGAGCGACCCCGGATCGGGGTCCGGGGCAGGATGAAG
>JBCCMT010000304.1:0-2983 GCA_039026195.1 Pseudomonadota bacterium
ATGCTCTACCCCTGAGCTACGCCCGCTCATGCCGGGGAAATCGGCGAGTTATTTATAAAGAGCACGGGGGCTCAAGATGCAAGCGAAAAATGAGGCTCTTGCCTAACATTGTGGTTTCGCAAGGCATTATCAAATGCCAGCCGGTACTTTAAGAGGGAAGCGCCAGACAACAAGGAGAGAGTCAGTGATTGGCTAACTGGCGCACCAAAAAGGCTTTTGAGGGTTATGCCCCGTTGAACTCTTCCCCTTCTCTCGCCATGTTGCAAAAAACTCTAATGAACTGAAGTGAGCACACCATGACTGATCTGCTGGGCGCAGCCCCTGCTGCCAATTTTGTAAAAGACGCCACCATTGAAACCTTTCAAGCTGATGTGCTTCAGGCCTCTATGGCCACGCCCGTGGTGGTGGATTTTTGGGCCAGCTGGTGTGGACCTTGTAGAACCCTAGGGCCCATCTTGGAAAAAGCAGTGAATGCCAGGGCTGGGAAAATCCTCATGGTTAAGGTGGATACCGACAAAAACCAAATGCTGGCCCAACAGCTTCAAATTCAGTCCCTCCCCACCGTGATGGCCTTTGTGGGGGGCCAACCTATTGATGGCTTCCAAGGCGCCCTCCCCGAAAGTCAAATCGAGGCATTCCTAGATCGTGTTACAGAGATGGCCGGAAAGGCAGGGCTGACAGGTCAACAGACCGATGATGTGGCCAGTCTTATTGACGCAGGTCAAGCTGCCCTCGAAGCCAATGATCTGAGTGGTGCAATGCAGGCCTTTAGCGGGGCAATGGAAAAAGCCGCGAGCGGCAGTGATGAGCAAGCAGAGGCCATTGCAGGGATGGCACAATGCGCCCTGATCTCAGGAAACCAACCCCAAGCCCAACAAATGCTGGACATGGTACCAGAGGAGAAGGCCAGTCACCCTAAAATTACCCAAATCAAAGCCATGATGACCCTTTCTGAAGGCGCTGCTGATGACGGTCATTTGGCAACATTACAACAAAAAGCAGATGCCCAGCCCCAAGACCCATCGGCTCATTTCCAGCTTGGTGAAGCGCTGATTCAAGCTGGCCAGTTTGAAAACGCCATAAACGCTCTACTTAAAAGTATAGAGATTGATAAAGAATGGAATGAAGCGTGCGCGCGGACAAAACTTCTAACAGTTTTTGAGGCCTTAGGGGCCACCCACCCCGCCACCATCAAAGCCCGGCGACAGCTTTCTTCCCTTCTCTTTTCGTAAACAAAAGGGGTTTGATAACAAGCGTTATTTCCCCCGATGATTTGAGTTGGAACATGAATGCGCGATCACCCCTTTGATGCTTCCGTTGTCTCACTTCCGACGAAAATTCCGCTTTTTCCTCTTCGTCAAGCGGTGCTTCTCCCCCGTGGGCGATTGCCCTTGAACATTTTTGAACCCCGCTATTTGGCGATGACGGAATATGCACTGGGACACGGGCGTGTTATTGGAATGATCCGTCCCCGAACAGAGGAAGGCGTAAGCCCCCCTCTTTACGAAACAGGTTGCGCCGGGCGAATTAGTTCATTCACCCAGACCGATGATGGCCGTTATTTGATCACCCTCACAGGGTTGAGTCGATTTTGTTTAAAGGGGGAAACCTTGGACGCCAATGGTTTTCGGTTAGGAACCGTTGATTGGTCCCCCTTTCCCGATGATACCACTGAATATGCTGAAGAGAGCCCTGTCTTGCGAGAACGCCTTTTAGAGTTGCTTGTGGTCTATCTTAAGGAGGTGGGCCTGACAGCGGACTGGGACTCTATGGAGGGGGCCTCCTCCGAAACCCTTGTCAATTCCATTGCCATGAGCTGCCCCTTTGATGCAGAAGAACAGCAAGCCCTACTTGAGGCCCCCACGTTAGAACAAAGGGCCCATATTCTGATTACCATGATGGAAATGTCCGTGGCGGGAACCCAAGGGCCCCATCAAGATGTTCCCTCTGCAAAGTTACAGTAACCCATGACCTCTACTTTATCTGCTTCCCTATTAACGTTTTTGGTATGCCCCTTGACCAAAGGACCTTTACGATATGACGAGGACACCCAAGAGTTGATCAGCGATAAAGCCAAATTGGCCTATCCCATCCGAAGCGGCATTCCCATCATGCTCGAAGCAGAAGCCCGCATCATCCAAGATAGCTAGTTTCATTATTCAGCCCTCTGATATTTACTTCATATTCACCTTGGTTAACAAAATATTAAATTCATCTCTTTCTAAACGGATGAAATCTTTATTAAGCTCCTCTTAACGAAAACAAGGCTTTAACAAGAAGATAATTTTTACGTCTTTTTGGTTTCCTTGCGGGCAAGCATTTTCTGAAAAGACATTTCATCTTGGGTAAGAGGATTTTGATATGCGCTATCGGCTTTGGATATTTATCGCAATCGCCCTGATGGGGGCGCCCTTTATTGGACAATTTACCCACGCCAATGCAGGGGCAAGTTTAAATGCCACTTCAATCTCTTTGCCTGTGGCGAAAACAGATAACCTATATGGACCCTCGGGCCTGCCGATCCCTCGTTTTGTGGCGTTGAAAAAAGATCAAGTCCGTGCCCGATTTGGCCCCTCTTTCGACTATCCCGTCGCCTATGAGTTTAACCGCCAAGGCCTCCCTCTTAAGGTGATTGAAGAAGACAGAGCCGATGTCTGGCGCCGGGTGGAGGATCGGGATGGTCGCCGTATGTGGATCCACCGGTCCATGCTTGCCTCAAATGAGCACGCGATTATTCATGTGGAATCTGCCATTTTGAGGGCCTCTCCCCGGGAAGATGCCGCGGGGCGGGCAAAACTCACCGATGGGGTGATGGCAGAGGTGGAGAATTGTGCCGAAGGCTGGTGCCGCCTTAAGGCTGGCAAATTCCGCGGCTGGTTACCGGCGAGCACCCTTTGGGGCGTATAAGACCTTCTGAGCGTAAGTATTAAGGCCCTAAGGGCAGGCGCTTTGGAAAAAGGGGTATCGATTGACGCAAAGGCGA
>JBCCMT010000305.1:0-2983 GCA_039026195.1 Pseudomonadota bacterium
CCCCTGACTTTTTGGATGAGCTGCGCGCCCGGCTGCGCGCTTCTGACATTATCGGCCGGACGGTGAAACTGAAAAAAGAGGGGCGGGAGTTTCGGGGCCTCTCCCCCTTCACCACAGAGAAGACCCCTAGCTTTTTCGTCAACGACGAAAAGGGACGGTATTTTGATTTCTCCGCCGGCAAGTCTGGGGATATTGTTGGCTTTCTAATGGATACCCAAAATCTGTCTTTCCCCGAGGCCGTTACCCAACTCGCAGAGATTGCAGGTCTCCCCCTCCCCGTGGATAGCCCCGAAGAACGGGAGCGAGAGGTGGTGGCGAAGAATTTGGCGGAGGCGTCAAAGGAGGCAGCTCGGTTTTTTCGGGACCAGCTGGGCCGCGCGCAAGGGGCTGACGCCCTGGCTTATCTTGATCGGCGGGGGGTTTCTGCAGAAGAGCGGGCCATTTTTGGTTTGGGCTATGCCCCCAATTCCAAAACGGCGCTGAAGGACCATCTTTTAAATAAAGACTATCCCCTAGAGATGCTGGTGGAGGCGGGTTTACTGATCCAGCCGGAGGATGGCGGGGCGCCCTACGACCGGTTTCGCGATCGGTTGATGTTTCCCATCATGGGGGGGCAAGCCCGTGTCATTGCCTTTGGCGGGCGGGCTCTTTCCCAAAATGCGAAGGCAAAATATCTCAATTCACCGGAGACCCCCCTCTTCCATAAATCCTCCACCCTTTATAATTTAGCCCAAGCCCGCAAAACCTCCTCCAAAACCTCCCATGGGTTGATTGTGGCCGAAGGCTATATGGATGTGATCGCCATTGCCGGAATTGGCCTGCCCGCGGTGGCGCCCTTGGGCACAGCGCTTACTGAACATCAGCTTCAGCTTTTATGGCGCGCGAGTGATCAGACCCCCCTCCTCTGCTTTGATGGGGATCGCGCCGGCAAAGCCGCGGCCTATCGCGCAATGGACCGAGCCCTCCCTCTCCTCAAGCCGGGGCAAAGCCTTAAATTCATTTTCCTGCCCCAAGGGTTGGACCCCGATGACGTGATCAAACAACAAGGCGCCCAAGCCTTTAAAGAGTTGATCACGGCGGCTAAGCCCTTTGCAGAGGTCCTGTGGGATCGGCAGTTAGAGACCCATCCCCAGTCCACCCCCGAAGAGATCGCGCAATTTCGTCAGCACTTAAGGCAATTGATTCGAAATATCGCTGACCCTGATGTTCGGCGGGCCTATGGAGAGTTCATGGCCCAAAAACTGGGTGATTCTGGACATACCCCTCAAGGCGGCTCGCAAAGAGGCGGTCAGGGTGGACCTAAAAGGGGATATGGACATGGCCCTGCAGCGCCAAGGGGGACGCGCAGCACCTATAGCCCAGGGCAGCACTATCCCCAGCGATCCGGTAAATATGGCCAGCAAATGCGGCCCATGGCCTCACCTGAGCTGAAAGCCAGTTTAACGGGAAATGCAGCCTCTTCCTCAGATGCCTTGCGGGAGGCTATGCTGGTGGTGGCCATTATCCACCATCCGCAGCTTTTTTGGGATCATGAGGACGAAATTTTATCCTTAGAGATCGCCCATAAGGACTTGGCGAAGTTGTTAGGCGCTGTTATTGATGAATTAACCATAATGCAGGACCTTGACAGACAAGATTTGACTACGCACATGCTGTCCAGTCACGATGTTGGTACAATATATCAAGAATGGTTGAAACATCCTCTCATCCGAACGGTGCAGTTCGTGCATGGGGAGGCAACCTATAAAGAGGCTGAAACAGGGTGGCTCAACACTCTTTCAATTGATCGGCATCAAGGGGATCTTGAAGCTGAAGTGGCGGAGGCCGCATTAGATGCACATTTGGATGTGGGAAGAGAAAGAACCTGGTTCGACGCCGTTAGCCATCGCGCTCGGCTGCTCTCAGACCCTGCTGCCGATGATGCCGCGACCGATCATCAAGGTGATGATCGCCTCAAGAACAAACGTAAATAATGTGATGGCTTGTTCCCTTTGAAGCAGCCCTAGAACACAGGATTTTTTTGCATGAGTACAACTTCAAAAGTGATGAAAGACGAAGGCGATCGTCCGGTCCTTGATTTGAACTTAGCGTCCGTCAAACGCATGATCGATACCGCTAAGAAAAAAGGCTATGTCACTTATGATGAGTTGAATGCTGCTCTTCCCTCCGAAGAATATGCGTCAGAACAAATTGAAGACATCATGGCAAAATTGTCTGAAATGGGCATCAACGTCACCGATAATGACGAAGAAGATGACGGCGATGCGGCCAATGATGACAAGGCCAGTGCCACGGGCACGGCGGTCGCACAAAAAGAGACCAGCGCCACGGTCACCACTAACACGAAAGCCGATAGTGATCGCACCGATGACCCCGTCCGTATGTATTTACGGGAAATGGGTCAGGTGGAGCTTCTCTCCCGCGAGGGTGAAATTGCCATCGCCAAACGCATTGAGGCTGGCCGCGAGTCCATGATCCGTGCCCTGTGTGAAAGCTCCCTCACCTTCGAAGCGATCACCGTGTGGCGCGAAGAGCTGGACGAAGGTCGGGTCCTGTTGCGGGATATTATCGACCTGGACGCCACCTATGGCGGCGGCCCTGAATCAAAACCGGATATGACCAAACCCGAAGTGGCCGAGGCCATTCAGCGGGAGCAGGAGGCCAAAGCCGCCGAAGGGTTTGACGAAGACGATATGGATGAAGGGGACCTCTCCCTTTCCGCCAAAGAGGCAGAATTGCGCGAAGGGGTGATGACCACCTTCCAAGATATTGCTGACGACTTTAAAAAGCTGCGCCGGTTGCAAGACATTCAGATTGAGCAGCAGCTGTCAGGGGAAGATCTTTCTGACAGCCAACGCAAGCGGCTGAAAAAGCTACAAAAGGATATTGTGGAGCGGGTGCGTTCGGTGCGCCTCCATAACCACCGGATCGAAGCCCTGGTAGAACAACTCTACGCGATTAACCGTTCCCTGATGACCCTAGA
>JBCCMT010000306.1:0-2945 GCA_039026195.1 Pseudomonadota bacterium
CAATCGGTAATCGCCCAGGTGCCCACGGCCAATCAAATCATTCCGGCCCGCCCGCCGGCGCAAAGTGAAGACGCCCCTCTTTCCACTACACCTTATGAGTATGAGCCGGAGGAAGACGCTATCCTCAACGCGCTCCTCCCCCGCTATGTGGCAGTGCAGGTGTTCCGTGCCCTTTTAGAAAATGTCGCGTCGGAGCAAGCTGCCTCCATGACTGCGATGGACAATGCGACCCGGAATGCGGGCGAGCTGATCGATAAATTAAACCTTCAGTATAACCGGGCCCGTCAGGCCCAAATCACCACAGAGCTTGTGGAAATCATTGCCGGAGCGGAAAGCGTCTAGGCGCGCTGCTCTTTGTTGGAAAAGGATAAAGAACCTATGTCACACGGACGAATTGCACAGGTCATCGGCGCGGTGGTGGATGTCGAATTTGACGAACATCTCCCCGCCATTTTGAATGCGCTGGAAACGGATAATCAGGGCAACCGCCTTGTACTCGAAGTGGCCCAGCATCTGGGTCAAAATACTGTCCGCACCATTGCCATGGACTCCACCGAAGGGTTGGTCCGGGGCCAAGCAGTGACGGATACGGGCAATGCGATCCAGGTGCCCGTGGGGGAAGAAACCCTTGGCCGGATCATGAATGTGATTGGGGAGCCTGTAGATGATGCCGGGCCCATCAATACTTCCGCGAAACGCGCCATTCACCAACCGGCCCCAGAATTTGTGGAGCAGTCCACGGAATCTGAAATCCTCGTGACGGGGATTAAAGTAGTAGACCTCCTCTGCCCTTACGCCCGTGGCGGGAAAGTGGGCCTCTTCGGCGGGGCCGGTGTGGGCAAGACCGTTCTTATTCAAGAACTCATCAACAACATTGCGAAGGTGCATGGGGGGTATTCCGTGTTCGCCGGGGTGGGGGAGCGGACCCGGGAAGGGAATGACCTTTACTGGGAGATGATCGAATCCAACGTGAATGTGGACCCCGGTAAAAATGACGGCAGCGCTTCAGGTTCAAAAGCCTCCCTCATTTACGGTCAAATGAATGAACCTCCCGGCGCGCGGGCTCGTGTGGCCCTGGCGGGTCTGACCGTGGCAGAGCATTTCCGTGACCAAGGTCAAGATGTGCTCTTCTTTGTCGACAACATCTTCCGCTTTACCCAAGCGGGCGCCGAAGTGTCCGCCCTCTTAGGCCGGATCCCCTCAGCGGTGGGGTACCAGCCCACCTTGGCCACCGACATGGGCGCTTTGCAGGAGCGGATTACCACCACCACCAAAGGGTCAATTACGTCGATCCAAGCGGTTTATGTGCCTGCGGATGACTTGACCGACCCTGCGCCCGCGACATCGTTCGCCCACTTGGACTCCACCACCACCCTGAACCGGTCGATTGCGGAGAAAGGGATTTATCCGGCGGTGGATCCGCTTGATAGTTCCTCACGTATTCTTGACCCTCGCGTTGTGGGCGAAGAGCATTACGAAGTGGCCCGCGGTGTGCAGAATATCTTGCAGCGGTATAAGTCGCTTCAAGACATTATCGCCATTTTGGGCATGGACGAGCTTTCTGAAGAAGACAAACTCACCGTGGCCCGGGCCCGGAAAGTGGAGCGCTTCTTGTCTCAGCCTTTTGACGTAGCAGAGGTTTTCACCGGCTCCCCAGGCGTGCAGGTGCCGATCGAAGACACGGTGCGGTCCTTTAAAGGCCTTATCAATGGTGAGTATGACCACTTGCCAGAGCAAGCTTTCTACATGGTAGGCTCCATTGAAGAGGCTGTGGCCAAAGCCGAACGCATGGCGGAAGCCGCTTAATCTTTTACCCTTATCCCTCACGATAAGGGCAGCAAAAACATTTTGATGCGCATTTATGCTGAAAACCGGTTCTCCCTTTTCATAAATGCGCGTCCATAAATCGGAGTACTGACCGTGGCAGATCGCTTACATTTTTCTCTTGTCTCGCCGGAGCGGGAGCTTTTCGCAGGGGAGGCGGAGGCTGTCCTCGTGCCGGGCACGGAAGGTCTTTTTGAGGTGCGGGCTGACCATGCGGCGGTCATGACCACCCTTTCCCCTGGGGTGTTGGTGATTAAACAATCGGGCGGTGAGAAGAAATTCTATGTGCGCGGCGGCTTTGCGGATGTGACCGCGGCGGGCCTGACCGTCCTTGCCGAAGTGGCCATCCCTGAGGACGAGCTTTCCGGTGAGGTTCTAGGTCAGGAGAAAACCTTCATCGACCAACAGCGAAAGGGCACCCTTTCAGCCGAGGAGATGATCAACGCCAACCGCGCAGCTGATGTATTGGCCGCCTACTGATTGGTTTCTCTTCTCGTCGCCTGGTCCTCTCTTAATTCCTCTAAAAGTGCATCTATGCCCGGTCGCCATGGGGCATTGGGCAGGGAAGCTGCCTTCAAATCCTCTAAATCATTGATGGCGCCGCTAAGATCACCAGCCTGGGCCTTGGCGAGCGCTAAATAATAGGTGGCCTGCGGGTCCCCCGGGATATTTTGATTGATGAGGGTAAATAACCGCACCGCATCGGGCGGCACTTGCCCGCCATTGGTGATCACCATCACCTCAGCATATTCCCCCGCTAGGGTGGGGTCATTGCCCCCCTCCAGCCGGACCGCCTTTTGATAAGCGGGCAGCGCTTGATCATAGGCCCCCATATTTTTGTAACTGCGCGCCAGCAAAATATGCCCTTCAATATCGTTGAGGCGGCTGGCCAATTGTGTTTCTAACTCTTGGACTAGGCGCACCATTTCACCGTCTTCAGCGCTGGGCGGAAGGGGCAGCACACGTGCTGCGAAGGGGGCGGAAGGCTGCCCAGGACTGCCCAGGGTCAAATAAAGAAGCCCGCCTAGAAGGGGGATAAGCCCTGTCAGACCTGCAATCACAGCGCGGGCGGGCTTACTTCTCCCCGTCTCCGCTTGCGCTTCTCGCCGGGCGGCGCCGAG
>JBCCMT010000307.1:0-2927 GCA_039026195.1 Pseudomonadota bacterium
ACAATGTCAGGATGGTGATTGAGATAATCAAATAAAGTGGTGGTGCCAGACTTCATCGCGCCAATAATGAAGGCATATTTCCGAATCATTTACGTGGTCCTCATCGAGAATTAAGAGTTTTAAGCCTTGTCAGAGCAGCAAGGTTGATATTTGTCCAAACATCTATCTTAGGGGCACAACCTATAGGCTTTTCACTATATCACCCACACCCAAAACGAGAAAAACTTATATAAGATAAGCGCTTAGCTGCTTTTTCATCGAGAAAAATTTTCTTAACCCCTTGCGTCCTATGCGGCAAAAGGTCATGATAAAAAGGCGAGTTTAACTTTTTATTAAGGGGAATGGCTGGGATGAAAGCTTTAATTTCAACTTTGGTGGCTGGTGCCGCTCTTATCGGCTCTGCTGTAGCAGCGCCCACAACAACAACTTATTTTGCCTCTTCCGCGGTTGGAAATGGCAGTGACCACTCCATGTGGCTTCCATTTTTTGAGAACCTCAACGGGTCAACCACAAAGAATAACAGCAATGGGTCTGACTTTGACTTTTCTCCTGATGGGAAGTTCGAAATTATTGAAGATGGATCAGATGTAACAGCGAAACTCACAGGTCACTTGGTATCACAAGTTGACCCTCATTATCAGTTTGCTGTAGAAGCCAATTTTGTGGGCCGTAACGGTCCTGGCGCAGGGGGTCCAAAATTTGAACTACCAGGCGGTGTTCAAGATGCCAGTGACTGGATCTATTTTGATTTTGATTTGGTGGGCGGCACATTAGAAGGCAAAGACGCGCTTGGCGGATTTAACTTTAACTTTGCGCAGCGTCCTTCAAATGGGAATTTCCCCCTCCAGCTTGGTCTCGGGGCGAATGGTAAAAATTTGAACCTTGGACTAGCTGTGTGGTTCTTCCTCAACAAGGCTGATGATTGCCACAACCAATTCTGTCATTCCGTTGGCAATCACCTGGCGGGCGACTTTAACCTAGACTTAAATCCTGTCCCTCTTCCTGCAGGGGTGATCCTCTTTGGGACGGGTTTGGCTGGTGTAGCAGCGTTACGTCGCCGGAAAGCGAAAACCGCTTAAGCTGGATTGACTTAAATTTACTCTGCAAAGTCATTTAAGCCGCCTCAGTTCCTCCTGGGGCGGTTTTTATGTCTCTAAAGGCGTCTTTTTGAAAACGGATGAGATAGATGTTCGATGGCATCATAACTTGCTTTTGCCATTTTGCTTTCCTTATGTCCCTAAAGGATTTAAGCTAGCATCAAAAAGAGTCCTCCATGAGTGAGATCTATAAGGCCTATATTGAGCATTCTGATGCATTAAGACGTTTTCTTTGGCAGTTTTATAAACGTGCTGAGGATGTCGAAGATGCTGCGCAAGAGGCCTTTTTACGGGCTTTCCGCGCTGAAATCGGTGGCACGATAAATGAACCAAAAGCTTTTTTGTTTAAGGTGGCCCGGAACTATGCCTTGAGTGATTTAGCAAAAAAATCAAACACGACGACAGATTATCTTGCAGATTCGGATGCCTCACCTGTCTTAGAAGATGAGACTCAAATTTTGGCGGATGAGCAATTAGCGTCGAAACAGAAATTAACCATCCTTGTGCAGGCGGTGGCGGAGCTATCACCGCAATGTCGGCGAATTTTTATTATGCGTAAATTTGAAGGAAAACGTGTCAAAGATATCGCTGATATTTTGGGGATAAGTGTGAGTAGTGTGGACCAGCATCTTTCAAATGGCTTGGCAAAATGCCGCCGGTATTTAAAAGCGCATGGCTATGCCATGGAGAGAGGGAAGTCCACTTCCGTCGTGTCAAAAAGCAAACTCTCCAATGCGAAGCTTAAGGTGACTTCAAGGCGCGGTCATGACGGATAATAATATTGAATCTTTATCTAAGCGCAGTGCCATTGAAGAAGAGGCAACCTATTGGGTGACCTTACAGGACCGTCGTGAGCTAACACCAGAAGAACAAGCCGATTTTGAAACGTGGCAGTCGAAGGACCCGCAACATCGCGAAATGCTAGATGAGGTTAGGGCCGTATGGAATGACTATGATCAATTGGTTGACTTAAATCTCTACCCTTTACCGCAAGAGCCAGACATAGACCCCATCGATGTGGGAGATACAGCGTCCTCTGATCGATCAGTAAGCCAAGCCAAGGTCTTTTTCGCCGCCGCCGCTGCGGTGATCATCATGGTGACAACGGCTGTGATGTTTCATCTGTTTTCAACGCCGGCTCCGATTGAAAAGGGGGTTTTCCAAACTGCTTTGGGTGAACAGCAAACAGTGACCTTATCAGACGGCTCAACAATGATGCTGAATACCAGCAGTGTTGTGGAGGTCGATTATACTCAAGACGTAAGGTCTATCACCTTGATTTCAGGGGAAGCCCATTTTGATGTGATGTCGGACAAGGACCGGCCTTTTTCTGTTTATGCAGGGGAAAACATTGTACGGGCGATTGGAACTGCCTTCACGGTGCATTATGATGAGGCGGATGTTGAGGTTACCGTTGCGGAGGGGCGCGTTGCGCTTATTCGTCAACTTAATGATCCTTCTCAACTATCTGCCGATCAAACAGAGCAAACCCTGACGGAAATTGATGCTGGGAATAACGCAACCGTTAGTCAAAAAGAAATTGCAGATATTGTTTCTCTGTCTGTGCCTGAATTAAACCGTAAGCTTGCCTGGCGCCGGGGGCGGATTGCCTTTGCCGGTGAACCTCTCTCCGATGTTATTCATGAGGTCAGTCGGTACACCGATTTTAAAATTGAAATTGATAGCCCCCTTATAGGGGATGTCCCTATCGGGGGGTCATTCCAGTTGGGCGATGTCGAAGAGCTGTTGGTGGTTTTAGAAGATGGCTTTGGCTTTGATGTAGAATATATTAGCGAAAACCATGTGCGTCTAACCCAGTCTTCTTAAATG
>JBCCMT010000308.1:0-2922 GCA_039026195.1 Pseudomonadota bacterium
AATATCTTTAAGCACCCCCTCCTCAGCGGTAAGGCCACCATGAATGATTTTATCTTCAAGGACTAAACTCGCATTTTTGATTTGTACGCTCACTTATGATTTCTCCATTTTGCGGATTTGGGCTTCAACAACATCAGTTTTAACAATAGGTTCAACGGCGATATCAAGCTCAACCCTGTCAGAGGCAAAAACAGCCTCACCATATTCAAGGGGCTTATCAAAGGAATCCACATTCCAGGATCGCGTTGCAAGAAGGGGGATATGTTTGGGTATATTGAGCAGCTCAGTTTCATCAGGAAAGGGCAGTCTTGAGTGGACAATTGTGCGTTTACGTTCAAAGTCCAAAACACCAGAGTGGGCAAGGGTTTGCGTAACACTTAAATGGGTTTGGTAGGTCTTCGCAAAAAAGGGAAATCGCTCATGACTAAAATAATGCGTGGACATACTGATCGGCGCATCATCCACCAGCCCAATTCGAACAAGTTTTATGACTTTATCCCCCGGCTTAATTTCAAGGGCGAGGGCAACATCACGACCAGAGGGAATAACAGACAATCTATGGGTCTTTGTTTTTGCCTCCATCGCTAAATCTTTCATCGCATCGGTAAAACGAGTGCGGCGGCCAATTCTATATTTAAGGGCAGGACGCCTCACATAACTCCCCCGCCCTTGTGTACTTTCCACCAACCCTTTTTCTTGAAGATAAGAAAGCGCCCGGCGCAATGTGTGGCGGTTCACCATATATTTTTTTGAGAATTCAGCCTCTGTTGGAAGTTTATCGCCCGGTACAAATTCTTGATTACGGATACTCTGTTCAATCGAACGCGCCACTTGTCTCCACAATGCATCAGACATAATTCCAAATTCCTTCGGCTAAGAATGATTACTTGATCTATACTTGGGCATAGACAAATTTCTTCTTTTTCACAAAAGTGTTATCTATATTTCCATTGATTAGCGTCGTGTTATCTCATAATAGTCGTATCGCAGATACTTTTTTGTCACCACCCCATGAACCGAAAAAAATAAAATGTCGAATAAATTTGTTGAGCCAGAGGGCCAGTTGCCCGATCACATTGCCGCCCGCCAAGCATGGATGGCCGTTCTTGCCGAAGCGCCAAGTGAAAAACTAAAATCAGCTTGGAACGCTATTAATGACGCTGATAAACCTGATGTTGAACATCTGCGTACGCCGGAACGGGGGCTCGTCATGGTTCGCGGTCGGGCCGCAGGTATTGGTGAGCGGTTCAACTTAGGCGAGATGACCGTCACCCGCAGCGCTGTTCGGATGGCGGATGGAACCACAGGGGTTGCTTATATTGGCGGGCGCGACCCTGACCATGCTGTTATTGCGGCAACGGTGGATGCAATGATGCAATCAGAAACCTATAAATCTTTGGCGGAGGACCTTATCGTTCACCCCCTTCAGGCCAATTTAGAGGCAGCGAAAAAAGAAGCTGCTCAAAAAACCGCCGCCACGAAGGTCAACTTCTTTACCATGGTCAGAACACGAGACGGCAAATGACGACAATTTTATCCCTTTCCGATGTGAAACCTGGCTTTCCCAATCCTGTACTCGATTCTCAGTCTACGTTTAGACAGGTTTTAGACTCCCTTTGTCGCCCTGGGTCCATTCGCACACTGCAGTTAGATGACTATCCAGATGGCTTGAACCAAGCCATGGGGGCAATCGCCCTAACATTATTTGATTATGATACACCCATTTGGATAAGCGATGGTGAGATGAATGACGCCATTGCACAGTGGCTTCGCTTCCATTGCAGCTGTCCTATCACCCCCAAACCAGAGGAGGCCGCCTTCGCCCTTTGCCCCTCTCCTAACCTTGCGCCGTCTCTCTCCTCTTTTGCGCAAGGGGATACAAAATACCCAGACCGTTCCACAACCATTATTTATGAAGTGGAGCAGTTAACCGGCGGCGATCCCGTAACCCTTCATGGCCCAGGAATAGAAGAGACAGTCACAATTTCCCCAAAAGGTCTTCCTGCGGCGTTTTGGTCTGAATGGGACGAAAATGCAGGGCAATTCCAGTTAGGTGTCGACGTTTTACTCACCGCTGGAGATCAACTTTTGGGCTTACCGCGCACCTCGCGGCGGGTCTCTCAGTCATAAGGAACATATAAAATGGCATATGTAGCGGTTAAAGGCGGTGAAGAGGCGATTAGCAACGCCCACAAACTTCTTGCGGAGGAGCGTCGCGGTGATCGTGAGGTGACGGAGCTAGAAACGGATCAAGTCCGTGAACAGCTTTCTCTAGCCGTGGACCGGGTGATGGCTGAAGGGTCCTGCTATGATCGGGATCTTGCGGCCCTCGCCATCAAACAAGCGCGGGGGGATTTGGTGGAAGCGATCTTTATGATCCGTGCCTATAGAACAACCCTTCCCCGCTTTGGCATGACCGAAGCCATTGACACAGTTTCAATGTCTGTTCGCCGCCGTGTGTCAGCGGCGTTTAAAGACCTACCTGGCGGTCAGGTTCTTGGCCCCACCTTTGACTATACCCACCGGCTTCTTGATTTTAAGCTTGCGGCAGATGGTGAAACGCCCACGGAGGAAGCGGTCACCTATGATGAGCCCATTGCGGACCATTTGCCGACGATTGAGCATGTTTTTGAACATGAGGACCTCCTCGAAGGTGAAGTAACGGACCAGGATGATGCTGACCCCTATGACCTTACCCGGGAGCCGATGGCATTTCCCGCCGATAGGGACCAACGGCTTCAGTCCCTCGCCCGCGGGGACGAAGGTTTTCTCCTCAGTCTTGCCTATTCAAGCCAGCGGGGATGGGGCAGCACTCACCCCCTTTGCGGTGAAATCCGTATGGGGTATGTTGATGTTGAATTTGTGCCGGAGGAACTTGGGTTTCCGGTGAAGATCGCGTCTATCCCGGTTACGGAATGCCAG
>JBCCMT010000309.1:0-2910 GCA_039026195.1 Pseudomonadota bacterium
CGCACAGCCCGCCGCCGCGGTAATGCCAGGCACCACGGTGGCGCTGAGCCCCGCCGCTTGGATGGCGTCCACTTCCTCACCGCCCCGGCCAAAGATATAAGGGTCGCCCCCCTTAAGGCGCACCACGCGCTTACCTGCTTTCGCCAGCGAGACGATCAGCGCCCCAATATCCTCCTGCGGCATAGAGTGGTCCGCCTTGCGCTTGCCCACATAATGCCGTTCCGCATCCCGGCGGATCAGCTCCAGCACATCTTCAGAAACCAGATTATCATAAAGCACCACGTCGGCCTCTTGCAGGACCCGCAAGGCCTTTAAGGTGAGAAGCTCAGGGTCCCCTGGGCCCGCGCCTACGATGTGAATGGTCCCCGCTGCGTTAGTGGGGCCGTTTAAGGCCGCCTCAAACCCGGTTGCGGCCGCGGCCATGTCACCATCATACACCGCTTCGGCCACCGGCCCGGAGAAGAGCCGCTCCCAAAAGCCGCGCCGATCGTCGGGCGCCACACGCGCGGTGACTTGATCCCGCCGGGCTTTGGCAAAATCCACTAACTCGCCAAGCCGCGCAGGCAAAAGCGCCTCAATCCGCTCCCGCAAGCGGCGCCCTACCACGGGGGCAGCGCCGCCAGTGGAAATGCCGATGACCAAGTCGCCGCGATCCACCATGGAGGGGATGACTACGTCGCATAAAGCCGGTTGATCCACCACATTCACCGGTACGCCCTGGGCCCGACTTAGAAAAGCTATACGGCCATCCTCCGCCTCTTCGCCTGTGGCCGCGACCACAAGAGCAGGCTTTAGCGCAAAATCAGCGGGCTGTAAGCATTGGTCGGTAAGGGTGATTTTTCCTCCAAACTCTTTTTCGAGCAATGATCCTTTCGCTACCGAAAAGGCGTGGAGATGGGGGTGTGCCTTCATTAACAGGCGCGCCTTGCGCACCGCCAACTCCCCATCGCCCACTAAGAAGACGGGGGTGTTTTTAATGTCAAAAAAGGCCGGAAAGTATCGCATGGGCCTTGCCTTCAGAAATTCTAAATGTAAACCAGATTTTGGGAAGATGGCGACCAGTGCAAAAAGATGCAATCGAAACTTCCTGAGCAATGACGATAGTTATTCTAACGAGAAATGAGACGGGCCCATGCGACGACTGCCTCCCCTCAACGCCCTCCGGGCTTTCGAAGCCTCAGCGCGGCATTTGTCCTTCACCAAAGCCGCGGATGAGCTGTCGGTCACCCCTGGCGCCATCAGCCAGCAGGTGAAATTGTTGGAAGACACGATGGGTATTCCCCTTTTTCGTCGAGATCCCAAGGGGTTAAGCCTGACGGAAGCGGGCCTTGCCGCCCTCCCTTCCTTGCGGGATGGGTTTGACCGGCTAGCCGCGGGCGCCCGCCTAATGGCGCTGGAAAAGGGGACGGGCCGAATAGCCGTAAGTGTCGCCCCCTCTTTTGCGTCCAAATGGCTAGTCCCCCGCCTGGATAGCTTTCAGGAAAACTATCCCGATATCGACGTCTATATCCATGCGGATATGGATGTGGTGGACTTCGCGGTGGATGATGTGGATGTGGCCATCCGCTATGGCCGCGGCAGCTATGGAGATTTGGAAACAGAGCGCCTGATGGCCGAAAAAATCGTGCCTGTTTGCGCGCCCTCCCTCCTCACCGGGGAGCATCCCTTAAAAACCGTAGATGACCTGCAATATCAAACCCTGCTCCATGACGATGGTAATGACCATGAGATTGCCACCTGGGCCATGTGGCTCCGCTCCGCTGGGAGCCAGATTGATGGCACGCGGGGGCCCCGCTTTAACCAATCAAGCCTGGTGATTGAGGCCGCCGCCGCCGGCCGCGGCGTGGCCCTGGCGAAATACGCCCTGGCCTTAGCGGATCTCGAAGCGGCGCGGCTGGTCATCCCCTTTGACCTCACCACGCCCACGGACTTTGCCTATTGGTTGGTCCACCCCAAGGCGAAAGCCGCCTTGCCAGAGGTGAAGGCCTTCAAAACATGGGTGATCGAAGAAGCGGCGAAGGAAGAGTAATTCCTCATTCTGAGGGCTGCCCCCTTCGAGGCTGCTAAAGGATTCGTTGATTGGGTCTCTTTCCCAATCAACCCTCAGGGTAAGGGTGGCGTCTCGAAGGATGAGGAAGAACATGACTTTATTCCAGATTCACTCTGTACTCATCCAAGAGACCTCCTGGCCGTAAAGGCTTACTGTGGAGAGGGACATTTTCGCGGACCCATCCACAGGTTTTCGGGAATAAACAATATACATAAGCGTTTGATTGGCCTCATCATAGACCCGCCGTACCCCGATGGACTTAAAAACCAGGCTCTGCCGTTGGCTGAAGACCATTTCGCCATTTTTGTCTCGGTCAATATCACTGATGGAAATGGGCCCCGTCTGGCGGCAAGCGATGGAACTGTTAGAGGGGTCTTCGAAAAAATTCCCCTTTTGCGCCCGATCCCAAAAGCCCCGGTCAAAATAGGTCAGGTGGCAGGTCACCCCCTCCACCTTCGGATCCTTCAGCGCCTGAACCTTAATCTCATTCCCATAAAGATCATTTTTAAACTCCCCCACCTCTTCACCACCACCCCCGCGGCCGCAGGCAGTGAGAAGGAGGAGAGACGACAAGAGAAGAAAATTTTTCATAAACACTATATAAGGCGCTAGATGAGCTCTTACTACCCTCTTTTATTTCTGATGAGACACCGGCGCGACATCCGCTTTCCCAATCACCTCAAAGGCAAAAGCATAAAGATGCGTCCGCTCTTCCATCTGCTCGAACCGGGCGGCAGAGCCCCCATGGCCCGCCGTCATATTCATCCGTAACAGGAAGGGGCCGCCTGTTGCTTCATCCCGTAGCCGCGCAATCCATTTCGCTGGCTCCCAATAGGTCACGCGATAATCGGTGAGCCCCC
>JBCCMT010000310.1:0-2862 GCA_039026195.1 Pseudomonadota bacterium
AACCGAACAGATCACGAAACAGATTCATGATAAGACATTTCAGGATCTAAATGTTACGGTTTCAGCTGATCATAAAGTTGTAAGATGTGCTTTCACGCACCGGCAACGCCAGAATGTTACTTTTGATGTTCTTGAAGAGGGGAAGAGGCTTTACCGACAAATCGCAAATCCTGGGTACCCTGTATATGGTGAGGCGAAATATTTTGTTCTGACATCAGACCATCCCACGGTTTTTTCCTATGGGGGTGATTTCACTTTATTCTTAGACTGCATCCATAATCAAGATTTAGAAGCGCTGAAAACGTATGGGAAGGAATGCATCCATTCTGTGTGGATGACCTATAATGCGTTTTTCCGGGATGTGATCTGTATTGCGGGCGTCCGGGGCCAAGCCTATGGCGGTGGTTTTGAATGCGTGCTCGGATGCGATTGGATCATTGCGGAGGCAGATGCCGCTATTGGATTGCCAGAAAGTAATTTTGGCATGTACCCAGGGATGGGCGCCCTTTCTTTCCTCTCACGTCGGATTGGGCGGAAAAAAGCTGAGAAGTTAATCAGCACAGGTAAGATTTTAACTGGGCAGGAAGCGTTTGAGCAAGGTTTGGTAGACGAGGTTTGCCCACCAGGTGAGGTTGATGCTCATATTGACGCCTATATTAAAACCCAAGAGTTGAAGCCAAGGCTTTCGGCTTTCTTCCGTGCTGGACGTGCTTATTATGAGCATATTACTAAAGAGGAATTGCTTGATCTCGTCTATCGGTGGGCGGAGGCCGCGCTGACCCTCAACGATAAAGAAATTTACATTATGGAACGGTTGCTCGCCCGGCAGCAAAAGCGGGCTGACCGCGAAAAAGCTGAAGCAGCTCCACAAAGTGCGGAGGTTCATCCTCTCAATAAGGACGCGATGTTGCCAGGAACGACCAACCCTTATCGCTAAGGTGAGGGGGTTCAGAACCGGTTTTTAAAGATCGATATCTAAAGCGTGTCCACTTTAATTGGAATCACGCAGACGCTTTAAGTCTTTGTTTTTTCGCATTTCCGGACGGCCAACCGCACACACTTGGCCTGGAAATGCTTTGGATTATTTTATCTATTTTCTCAGAAATATAGCGGTTTTGGAAAGCATCAGGCCTTTTTCGTGAAGTGATATCCGCCAACACCTTGCATCCTCTCCCAAGACGTTTATCACCCCTTTCTGCGGTATCTCGACGTTGAAGAGGGAACAGACCCATGAAAACCATTAAAGTGAGCATTGCCGGTCTTGGCGTTGTCGGCAGCGGGCTTTTGTCCCTACTTGACCAGAACCAAAGGTTCACCCGGCAAGGGATCACCTTTGAGGTGGTGGGCGTTTCAGCGCGGACGCGCCATCGGGAGCGGCCTGTGGATATTTCCACCTATTCTTGGTTTGATGACCCCGTCGAAATGGCCAATGACCCCGCGGCGGATATTTTTGTGGAATTGATTGGCGGTGCTGACGGCCCCGCAAAAAGTGCGGTGATTGCCGCTTTGGAGGCTGGAAAGCATGTGGTCACGGCAAATAAAGCCTTGATTGCGGAACATGGGGCGCAGCTTGCCGCCTTGGCAGAGCAAAAAGGCGTGTCTTTAAAGTTTGAAGCCGCCGTGGCGGGGGGGACCCCTGTGGTCAGTGGCCTTCGGGATGGGGTGGCCGCTTGTCATGTCACAGCCGTGAGCGGCATTTTAAATGGCACCTGTAATTATATTCTATCCACCATGGCTGAAAAGGGCGCTGATTTTGACGACGTCTTACTAGAAGCCCAAAAAGCAGGCTTCGCAGAGGCCGACCCAAGTTTTGATATTGATGGGGTCGATGCGGCCCATAAATTGGTGATCCTTGCCTCCCTCGCTTTTGATGCAGCGGTTAGTATGCAAAATACTTCCATAGGCGGCATACGTCATATTACCTTAGAGGATGTGCGGGCTGCCCGCCGTTTGGGCATGTCGATTAAACTGCTCGGGGAAGCTAAAATGCAAGAGGAGAGAGTGGGCTTGCGTGTGACCCCTGCGCTTATTCCGCAAGCGGACCCCTTTGCGAAGGCCAGTGGATCCCAAAATGTGGTGACTGTTGATGCCAATCCTTTAGGTCGTTTGGCGTTCCAAGGCCCAGGCGCCGGCGCAGGGGCAACCGCTGCTGCGGTGGCAGCGGACTTAGGTCTCATTGCACGAAACATCAAAGGGCCAACCTATGGGGTTGCGGCAGAGGATTTGAGGGATTTACCTATTTTGCCTGTGGAAGATTTTGAAAACTCATATTTCATTCGGTTAAATTTACAGGATGAGCCAGGGGCTTTGGCCGCAGTGGCAGAGGCCCTGGCCGCCGCCCGGGTTTCAATCGAAAGTCTCTATCAACCCCCAGGGGATGAAGGCCAAGCCTCAGTGGAGATTGTGACCCATATTTGTAAAGCGGCCGCTGCGCAAAACGCAGCTGGGGCGCTTGAAAAACAACCCTTCGTGTTAGGACGACCCACTGTCCTTCCCATTATTTTACCCTAAGGAAGTCCAATGGCTGAAGAAAACACCTATTTAGACCGCATATTGACAATTGAACTTGGGCGATGCACGGAGGCAGCAGCCGTTGCGGCCTCCACCATGATCGGTCGCGGTGATAAAGAGGGCGCGGATCAGGCGGCCGTTACAGCCTTACGCGCTGCATTTAATAAACTCGACATCGACGGTACCATCGTGATTGGGGAGGGGGAGCGGGACGAAGCCCCGATGCTTTATATTGGGGAGAAAGTTGGGAAGGGCGGGCCAAAAATCGACATCGCCCTTGACCCATTGGAGGGGACAACCTTGACCGCGAAGGCCATGCAAAATGCTTTGGCCGTGGTGGCCATGGCCACA
>JBCCMT010000311.1:0-2844 GCA_039026195.1 Pseudomonadota bacterium
ATTTTGAAATCTTTTTCTTTGCCAGTTCAATCAGACGTTAGTTCAATCAGACTTATTTTGGAGAGGGATGTCCGGGCTAACAGCGTAGAAATTGTAGAAATATAAGAAATACAGTTAAAGGTTGTGATGCCTAGCACCTGAGAGATTTTGAGCCAAAAGTTCCATGGGAGGTGACTTCTCACTCAAAATCCACTGTTGTTTTTAAGCGGTCGGTCTTAATCATCCGCTATAAAATCAGCTTACATTTCTTTATGACTGCAGTTGATCTTCAAGCTGATGGAGGACTTCATAACAAGGCATCACATCGTGAACACTTGAGTTGGGGGAACGCCCCTCTTGAATAGCGGCATAAAATTCACGGTCCTGTAATTCGATACCATTCATGGAAACATCAACCTTAGAAACGTCAATGGGTTCCTCCGCCCCCGTTACAAGGTCATCATAGCGGGCAATGTAGGTTCCGTTATCACAGATATATCGGAAGAATGTGCCTAAAGGTCCCTCATTATTAAATGATAATGACAGGGTGCAGATTTTTCCTGTTTCCGTCTTAAGTTGTATCGACATATCCATGGCGATCCCTAGGTCTGGGTGGATCGGCCCTTGGATCGCATTCGCGGCAACAACTTTTTCCCCCGCCTGATATTGAAAAAGGTCCACCGTGTGCGCAGCATGGTGCCAAAGCAAATGGTCCGTCCATGACCTTGGCTCACCTTTCGCATTTATATTTTGTCTACGGAAGAAATAGGTTTGAACGTCCATTTGTTGGACGGACAATTCACCGGCTTGGATACGGTTATACACCCACTGATGGGAGGGGTTAAACCGGCGCGTGTGACCCACCATGCAGACAAGGCCTGTTTCTTTTTGCATGTCCGCCACGGCTTGGGCATCCTTCAGACTATCCGCCAAAGGAATTTCAACTTGCACATGTTTCCCTGCCTTCATGCACTGAATAGCTTGGCTCGCATGAAGTTGTGTGGGGGTGCATAAAATCGCAGCCTCTACCCCGGGAAGGGAAAGCGCGGCATCTAGATCAGTTTCAGCATGGGCAATATTATATTTATCCGCCACAGCTTGGGTTTGTTCTAGGCGACGCCCCACCACAGCGGCGACTTCAACACCGTCAATTTGAGCAGCGGCATCAAGATGTTTTTGTCCAAAGGCACCAGCGCCTGCAATGACAACTTTCATAATATATTCCTTAAATTGATGAGTTAATCGAGAGATTCAAGAACGAGGTGACCGACAGCGGTATTTGAGGCGGGCACGTGGTAATGGCGGTGGGCAACACGGACTTTCTCCCCCATCGCACCGCGCATGATAAGCCACATGATCAGCTCAATCCCCTCCGATCCAGCTTCCTGGATATATTCCACATGCGGTACTTTTGCCAATTCATCTGGATCTTCGATGAGGCGATCCAGGAATTTATTGTCCCACTCCGCATTAATAAGGCCCGCTCTAGGCCCTTGGAGCTGATGGCTCATGCCGCCAGTGCCCCAGACCTGAACATTAAGGTCTTGATCAAAGGAGCTCACCGCACGGCGAAGCGCTCTGCCTAAATTCAGGCAACGTTGGCCGGAGGGGGTTGGATAGATCACAACATTCACCGCCAAGGGAATAACGAGGCACGGCCATGCTTTAGGTTGGCCGAACATCAAAGATAAGGGGACCGTTAATCCGTGGTCAACATCCATTTCATTGACAATGGTCAAATCAAAATCTTGCTGGATAACACTATGGGCCACATGCCAAGCCAGATCAGGGGCGCCTTTGACCGCAGGAACGGGGCGACGGCCAAACCCTTCATCGGCGGGTTCGTAATGCTCCCCACACCCCAAGGCAAAGGTGGGAATGAGTTTCATATCAAACGCGCTTGCATGGTCATTATAAACGAGAATAACCACGTCAGGTTTTTCCTGCTTTATCCATTCTTTGGTAAAATCATACCCGTCAAAAACAGGCTTCCAATAGGGGGTGTCGGTTTCACCTTGATCGATAACCCGTCCAATCAAAGGGATATGTGATGTGGTGATACCTGCGGATATATGGGCCATATTACGTTGACTCCGGATCTTTTGGTGTGGAGGAAGCAGATCTGCCCCCTGAAAGCATCATTTTCTGATAATCCTCTTGGTCCATGCCCGTCATTTTTGCCGCTGCATAAACAAAGCTTTTGCCATCGGTTGAAAAAATCTTGGCAAGGAAATAAATATTCCCGCCTAAGGCCAGCATGGCATTATAATCACGATCTAGTACAGCCTGTTTTTGCTCTTCTGTCATGGGCCATTGGTCAAGATAAGTTTTTTCATCAGCCTTGAATGCTTCTCGGCCAGCTTCCTTCATCAACGACATACAAAATTGATTAAGGTGATAGCCCTTTCGCGCCATGTCACTATCAAAAATAGTGGTACCAGGAATACCAGCATAAGGTTTCTCAAGGGGCATTATTTTCCCTCCTCTGGCCAATAAAGCCGCATGGGGTTGTCGATAAGAAGTTTTCGCTGTGCCTCTTCTGTAGGGGCAATATGCGGAATAATATCCACAAGATGTCCATCATCGGGCATATGTGATTTCATGTTAGGGTGGGGCCAATCGGTTCCCCATAATACGCGATCTGGGAATTGTTCCACCAATTGGCGCGCAAAGGGAATAACGTCCGTGTAAGAGGGGGGACCGGAGACAGATAATCGTTCAGGGCAAGATACTTTTGTCCATATGTGAGGGTTTTCTTCTAGCAGCTGACGAAAGCGAGAAAACTCAGGTCCCTCCGGCGCCGCAGTGACATCTGGCCGCCCCATATGGTCGACCACAAGCTGGGTGGGGGTGGTTGAAAATTTC
>JBCCMT010000312.1:0-2842 GCA_039026195.1 Pseudomonadota bacterium
GCTTTTTGGCGGCTCTCCCCTTTGCTTATCTTTCTGATCTGTTTTTTAGGCGCCGCCCCCACACACCCATCCTTGCTCAATACTTTGGCATTGTTAGCGTCTGCTTACCAGCAATACTTTTATGTTCTTTCATTTTCGCTTTGAAAACTTATGGTGTTAGAGATACTTTATATAAAAACTGGGTTTTCAATTGGCCAAATTATTTGGCGCAGGATGTGTTGTTAATCCTCCCCGCCTTTGCGGTGGCGACGGCTGTGTTTGTGCGCTTGGGAAAAGCGCCCCTTAAAAAACCCACTGAGATAGATGAAACCCAAGACATAAACCAAAGCCTACAATCGGATTGGCTCAAAAACTTTTGGATCGAACCTCTTATCCATGCGAATATTGGGGTGTTGGCCAGTGTTCTTTTGGGGACGGGCACCTTGGCCAATCGGTTGGCCCTATGGCTTGCGCTTTTTTTCATCCTAACGAGTATGATACAGCTGGCGCTTTGGTCGTTTCTTCGGGCGAAGGGCTGGGGATATAATATGTGGTGGCAAATTGCCTTAATCTCCCTACCCTATCTTCATTGGGCGCGTCTTCCCCTTCTCATGGAACATGGGGTGGAGGCTGTGGGGGGCGGCATTGGGGTCTGGACCATTGCTCTTCTCACCACAGCTGTTTTATCCGCGCGCGTATTGCTCCCCACTATTACCGTCTTAATTATTACGGCGATCAGTGTGACCTTAGCCTTTTTCTTTCATCAGCACGCAGATGGGTGGTTTGAGCAGTCAACCATTGCGCTGATCGTTGGCTCTTTTAGTTTGATTATCGCCTTTGCTGCCCGGGGGATTTATGGCGAGGGCACTGAAAATCGCCTAGCCCTCGCCCAAGCCTTGCGGGGGGAACAACAAGCACGGCGCCAGTTAGCCCATGAAACCGACCGAAGGCAAAAGGTTATTCGCGCTGTGGGGCATGATTTGCGCCAGCCTTTAAGCGCCTTACAAATCTGGCTTTTCACCGCCAGGCGACATTTAAAAGAAGAGCTTATTGACATCAATGCGGCCTCCGCCTCTGTGACGGCTGCCCATGAGTTATTGGAGAGTATCTCTCAGCTGTCTTGGCTGAATGATGCGGAAAAAGAACCCCGTTTGGCAGCTGTCGATCTTGCGGATTTGATGGAAAATCTAACAGCGGAGGTCAGAACCCTGACACAAGATGCAGGGATTGATATGCGATGCCGACCTTTGCCCTTGATGGTGGAAACAGATGCCTATCTTTTAAAACGCATCTTACGCAATTTCATTATCAACGCCATTAAACATGGGGGCGAAGGAAAAGTGCTCTTAGGGGCGCGTCGGCGCGGCAATCATGTGGATATTTTTGTGGCGGACCAGGGCGAAGGCATCGCAGAGGAAGCCCAAGCACGCATTTTTAATGAGTTTGAACGCTCCGCAGACGACGCCAGTGTGGAAGGGATTGGGGTGGGGCTTGCAGTGGCCCGAGATCTTGCCAGCGCTATGAATTTGAAAATCAATCATTGGTCGCGCCTTGGGAAGGGGTCTATTTTTTCACTCCGTGTGCCCATCAGTACCGCTAAATTGTCTTCTTAAATGATCCCATTCTCCCGCGCCCATTGCACCGCCTCTTCCCGACTATTCACATCCAATTCGCGATAAAGCCTTGAAAGATGGGTTTTGACGGTCTCTGGAGACACCCCAAAATTGCGCGCAATGGATTTTGCTTGCTCCCCCCGGCTGAGTTCCACAAGAATATCTAACTGTCGCGGGGAGAGGCGGCCGGTGGGGTCCACAACCTCAGGGCGGAAGGGGAGATCCCTCCCCTCCTCCCCTGCAAGCAGTGCGGAAATATTTTCCAAAAAAAGCTCAGGGGGCTGATGCTTTTCAAAAAAAGCAGCCGCCCCCACTTCGTAGCTAATGTCCCGGTCCGCGCGACTTTGGGAGGAAGACACCACCACTAAAATGGCCTCTGGAAATTTTTCTTTCAATTTCGGCAACCATTCCATCGGCGGAAATCCAGGCACATAATAGTCTGCCATCACCAAACAAACATCTTGCGCATCAATCTCCATCACATCCCCAGGGTGGGCATAATAATCCGCATGGGTGATTTGGGGCAACATCAGCACCAGCTCCCGCAAGCCCGCCCCGAATAAGCGCTGATCGTCAATAATGATGGCTTTTTGAGGGGTCACATCAAATACTTTCTTGTGAGAAATCAGTCATGTTTATGATGGTTAAGTTTAAAGCGTATGACGCAAAACAAAAGCAGGATTTCCCATATTCTTTAGGGACGACTGTTTTCGAGAATACCGACCCCAAAAAATGCGAATGCAACTTAGTCATTTTCTCTCTCGCTATTAAAATACGGGTGTTATGGACCAAATCCGAAGCGGATATGCCTTGGAATATATGGAAAATATATTGAGACGCGGGGCAGGCCTTTATCCCCCACCGAAGGGGATATACTTTATGTGGAAATTCTGAATTATTCGCTTGCTTTTTCAAAAGACTTCCGCGATTGTGCGCATCGGGCGGCGTTCGGTATCGGAGGTTTCTCTCCCCCCCAAACTGCTTCCGACGGCTTCTTTGAAGTTGCGGACGTCGCTCACTTCCACAGCCTTGATCAAAAGCTGACTCAAATTTTCTCAATTTATATAATGAGAGATGTTGTGATCCCCTCACCGCCGCCTTTCCGCACGAGCTCACGTGAAAAGCGTTTTTGTCTTATGTTTTGATGTGGGGGACGAATGTGCGCTAGAGCATTTCGCGTTCCTTTGGAATCGCTCAATTGCTCTAGGTTCTTGTTTTGTCGCGCATCTTTTGCGGATAACCGCACACAC
>JBCCMT010000313.1:0-2834 GCA_039026195.1 Pseudomonadota bacterium
GGTGAGGGGCCCCTAATTGTTCTGCGGCTTGGCGCGTTTGGGGGGAGGGAAGGGGGACATCTGATTGAGGGATCACAAGGCTTGCGGGCGGATGGTCATGCTGGCCGTCCATTGTGCCCTCTCCACTTAAGTGTGCGTCACCAGATAAGATCGCTGGCGCGGGAAGTTCCGCTGGCGGTTGAGGTCCCCCAATGGTCACCCCCTTTGGTCGGGATACGCCCGCATGGTCGGCGTCTTGAATTTCTTGATAGGGGCCATCATCCGTTAACAGCTCCCCCCCTTCGCCTGCGCCCATCATGGCCCCCATGCGGAGGAGTTCAATTTCCATCTGCATACGATTAATCTCAAGCTGATATAATTTTGTACAGTCAACCCGTCTTGCCCGTTTGCCTAAGGGGACAACAATTCGCCCATAAAGGGCGGCGGTGCTACGCTCATATACATCTTCAGAGCCAATGACCCCAAGGTCTACATAGGGCCCGCCGGAGGAAATAGCGGATTGACAGCTTGTCCCGTCGGCCCCGCGAATAACATCTTGGCCACTAACATTAGGGGCGGTGGGCAAAAACACACTATTTTGGTTATAAACCGAACTTTGGGAGGGGATAATAATCGGTTGCGCATTTTGACTTTGTAGGGATGTTTCTTGTGCCGCGGTGGCGGTCAAAAAAGACAGCCCCACGACGAAGAGATAGACAATCGTCTGTCTTTTTAAAGATGGCGCCGTATGATGCGATATTTCCCACATACTTCCCCCTTCATTCCCGTCCCACGCCCATAAAAAGGGTAAGAGGTTGCACAAAGATAGAATGTTTTACTTCGGTCCTGTTTTAGGGGAACCACCACAAAGACGGAGGTGGTGGCCCCTGGAGCCAAGGCAAGGCGCGAATTTGAAAGTCTTGCCCCTTTGACCTGATGCCAGTTTTCATCAAAGACGGACACGGTGAAGCGCCGCGCGCTTTTATAGGGGTTCCGCAAGTGAATGCGGCCTGCCCCTTGGGCCCCAAAGGTGACAATATCTGCCTTCATGGGGGAGAGGCTCTGCGCTTGGGCGCGCGGGGGCCCTCCCCACACCATCATAAGAGCGAATAGCGTAGAGAAGATTACTGTGCGGTGCATCGGACGGTGGTGGTTAGGCTATAGGTGCCGGAGTTATAAATTCCAGAGCTTTTGGTGGCAGAAGCATTCACGGCCAGGGTTGTACTACCCGCCCCTAAAGTTGTGGCTGTGGTCCCCGCCACCCCAGAGGCGGTGGTCGCACCAGAGGCATCATAGGTGGTGGCAAAGGTGGTGTTGGTATCAGACCCCGCCGGCGCTGTGGTAAATGTGCTTGGCGCATCCACCGTCACCTCATAGGTGGTGGTGCTGGCGGTGATGGTGGCCGCCCCTGCGGCCCCGCCAGCCTCTGTACTGGAAAGAACCGTATTCCCTGTATTGATGGCAATGGTCCCGGCACTATCTGCGACCACGGTACAACTGTCGGCCACGGTCCCGTTAAAGATGACATCGGCATCTTGTGCCTTTGCAAGGCTGAAAAAGCACAGTCCAACAGAAAAGGGGGCTGCAAAAAATTTAAAAGTTCTCAACGACATAAAAGCCTCCTTGGCTTTCGGCACATGGGCGCGTGCATACACATAGAATCACACGCTAAAATTGCGCTTGATAAGGAGGCTTTAATTCAAATTTTTAAAAATACCGTAAACAGAAAATTTCTTTAAACCTAAAGAAATACATAAAATTTTCAATTTAGGAAATGCTAACGATGTTTAGAAAGAAAAGAGTAAGAATGAATATTCTATGACTCTCTCTTCTTTCGTGACCGAGCGTACGACAACAGCGCAATGCCTGTCGCCATCAGGGGAAGGCCCGCTGGTAAAGGAACAGGGTCATGAGGGTCTGTGGGTACACGATCAAAATTCAGTCCAAGAATTTTAAAATTATCATAATCCCCCTTTGCCCCGATGGCAAAGACACGAGCCATCACCCCAATCCCCACATTGCGAATACCGCGATCAATGGCATTGATGCCTGTTTGGATAGATGGATCGGCATTGGCCAATATGCTGTGCATACTGAAAGATTCTAAAGATTGGACGCTGTCACCTGCAAACAAAACATAGTCGTCATTATGATCAACGAAGTTGAAAGAGGCCCAGTTGAGGGTGACAAGGTGATCAAAGGCAAAGACCACCGCATCATTCCAGCCCTTCCCTTCGATTTGGTGACTATTGTCGTGGGGGGAGTTTTCCAACGCCATGCCATACGCGCTTAAGCTGAGTTTGGCTTGCTGACTTTTCCCGAAAAGATCGATATCCCCCTGCCCTGCGCGGGTCCAGCTATTATAGCTTTGCACATCAAAGGTCGCTGCGGTGACGGTCAAATAGGTGCTGCCAACGGCGCCGCTGATTTGAGCGGCATCATAGCTATTTTGCGGGGTAAAGCTGACCGTCGCGGCGGCAGCGAAACTGCTGATACTTGTTACAAAAGCGGCAGAGAGAGAAATCAAAAGGCTTTTCATCGGTCAACTCACATAAAATCTATGGGAAAAGAGCTGCAAAGCTTGTGCCAAACTAGCCTGATGTATAGGGAATGCTTTAGGGCGCGGTGACCATTTAACCATTTGTCTGGCATGTACTGAAAAACAGTCAGTTTTAGGACCGAGGAGGAAGGACATGCTGGCATATTCAACGACGAGGGACGCTAAAATGGCTGTTTTTCATCATGCCCCTTTGGGGTTCGGCCAAAATGGCCTCAGATGGTGTCGCAAATGCTCGAAAGGGAGTGGCCCTTCCTTGCGCTGTGCTCCTAATCTGATGCCATTTTGGACACGAACC
>JBCCMT010000314.1:0-2830 GCA_039026195.1 Pseudomonadota bacterium
CCCCGTCAGTCGGATTTGATGATCGTGGCGGGAACCCTCACCAATAAAATGGCGCCTGCGTTGCGCAAAGTATATGACCAAATGCCGGAGCCTCGCTACGTGGTCTCTATGGGGTCTTGCGCCAATGGCGGCGGTTATTATCACTATAGCTATTCTGTGGTGCGCGGCTGTGACCGGATTGTACCGGTGGATGTTTATGTCCCCGGGTGCCCCCCCACGGCGGAGGCCTTGGTGTATGGGCTGCTCCAGCTTCAAAAGAAAATTCGCCGTGAGGGGAATATACAGCGGTGATCTTATCTACCGCCGCTTATTCCCGCGAAAGCAGGGATCTTGGGCAAAGTATATAAGGCTTAGCAAGGCGCACGAAGGAAAGAATTAACGTCCCATGACAGACGATCTTACAGAATTAAAAGAGCATATTGATGCCGGGCTCGGGGAAAGCTTGATTTCCTCTGAAATCGCTTTCGGCGAGCTGAATGTCACCGTGCCCTGTAATAAGGTGATCGATACGCTAAAATTCTTACGGGATGACCCCATGTGTAAATTCATCCAACTGATGGATTTATGCGGCGTCGACTATCCTGAGCGGCGAAAGCGGTTTGATGTGGTCTATCATCTCCTCAGCCTCCACAATAATATCCGCATTCGCATCAAAGCGCCGGTGGCCGATGGCGATACTTTCCCCTCCGCCATAGATGTCTTTCCTTGCGCCGATTGGTTTGAGCGGGAGGCCTTTGACATGTATGGCATCGTCTTTGAAGGGCACCCTGATTTGCGTCGCCTGCTGACGGACTATACTTTCGAGGGTCATCCTTTGCGCAAAGATTTCCCCCTCACTGGCCATACAGAAGTACGCTGGGATGATGAACAATCTCGTGTGGTGTATGAGCCCGTGCAGCTGACCCAAGACTATCGCAATTTTGATTATCTAAGCCCTTGGGACGGGACCACTTACGACCTCCCCGGGGATGAAAAGGCTGAGGTGAAATCATGACGGCCACTGGATCTTGCCTATGTGGGGAAGTTAAATTCACGGCGACCCCAGCGGAAAATAAAGTGGGCGTTTGTCACTGTGATATATGCCGGACACAGACAGCTGGCCCTTTCTTTGGTATTGATTGTGGTGACAGCTTAGAGATTGAAGACACGCCCTTCTTTGGCATCTACCGCTCCTCAGAATGGGCGGAGCGGGGGTTTTGCAAAAAATGTGGGACGGTTATCTTTTGGCGAACCCATGATAAAGAATTGAATATTATTTCTGTAGACACCTTAAAAGGGCTAGAGAATTTAACTTTAGATCACGAAGTTTTTATCGATAGTAAGCCTGACTATTATAATTTCGCTGAGAAAACCCATAAGATGACAGGGCAAGAGGTTTTTGATGCCTTTGCCGCAGGAAAGGACAGCTAAATGGCTGACGGGACCCGCACCATTACTGTAGAAGACAGCCCTTCGGATGCCGCTGCGGATCGTCCATTTACGATTAATTTTGGGCCCCAGCACCCAGCCGCCCATGGTGTGCTGCGCCTGGTGCTAGAGCTTGATGGCGAAGTGGTGGAGCGGGTGGACCCGCATATCGGTCTTCTCCATCGCGGCACTGAAAAGCTGATCGAATATAAAACCTATATGCAAGCGATCCCCTATTTTGATCGCTTGGACTATGTGGCGCCGATGAACCAAGAGCACGCCTTTTGTTTGGCGGCGGAGAAGTTGCTGCAGCTGGAAATCCCCCGCCGGGCGAGTATCATCCGGGTTCTTTATTCTGAAATCGGCCGGCAGCTCAGCCATATTTTGAACATCACGACGCAGGCCATGGATGTGGGTGCGCTGACCCCGCCGCTCTGGGGCTTTGAAGAGCGGGAAAAGCTCATGGTGTTTTATGAGCGCGCCTGCGGCTCTCGTATGCACGCCGCTTATTTCCGGGTGGGCGGGGTGCATCAGGACCTACCCCCTGAATTAATTGAGGATATTGATGCGTGGTGTGATGATTTCCCCCGTGTTCTTGATGATATTGAAGGGCTCATTACTGACAACCGTATTTTCAAACAGCGCAATGCGGATATCGGCGTGGTGACGGCTGAACAAGCTTTTGCCTGGGGGTTCTCGGGCGTCATGCTTCGCGGCTCTGGCGTGCCATGGGATTTGCGGAAGTCGCAACCTTACGAGATTTATGAGGAGCTCGACTTCGACATTGCCATCGGAAAAAATGGCGACTGTTACGATCGTTATGTGGTTCGTATTGAGGAGATGAAGCAGTCTCTCAGTCTTATGAAGCAATGTTGTGCGCTCTTACGGGAAACTCCGGGGCCTGTGATGAGTACGGATCCAAAGGTGGGCCCGCCGAAGCGCGAAGAGATGAAAGGCTCAATGGAGGCCTTGATCAATCACTTTAAGCTCTATACGGAGGGGCCGAAGGTGCCCGCCGGTGAGGTTTATACTGCGGTTGAGGCGCCAAAGGGCGAATTTGGGGTTTATCTGGTCTCCGATGGCTCGAACAAGCCTTACCGCTGTAAAATCCGGGCGCCGGGCTATGCCCATTTGCAAGCCATGGACTGGATGAATAAGGGTCATATGTTGGCGGATGTTTCTGCCATTATTGGGACCTTGGATGTGGTGTTCGGAGAAATCGACCGGTAACGCCCGGGTTTTCTGCAAGATGAGAGAGGTGGTTCATGGAATTTCTATCTCTCCCTCAACTGCAAAGTGCGATGGGCCTCTTCACCTTTTGCTTGTTGGCTTGGCTCCTCTCTGAAAGGCGGGGGCAGTTTCCATGGTCGCAATTTGGCATTGCGCTTGCGCTACAAGTGGCCATCGCAGCGATCTTCATTCG
>JBCCMT010000315.1:0-2825 GCA_039026195.1 Pseudomonadota bacterium
TTCGCACCACCCCCTGACCGAGCAAAGCCTCAAATAATTTTGCATAGACAGAGGTATTGTTATCTTCAGGTAAAACGTCACTTTTTAGGATGCCGTTGAGAATAAGCGCAAGCTGCTCCCCATCTTCATAACGCCACAGGCGTTCAGCCCCCGTCATTTGGGTATTGTCAGCTAGTCTTTCGCACAAGCTGATATGGGCGAATATTTTGTCACGAAGATCAAGCGATGACCAGAATTCTTCGCCCCAAGAGAAGAGAGTGGTGATCACCTTCATCGCGTCTTCAGAAATTTGGGGGCTAAGGCGATCAAACAAGCCTTCCGTATCGGTCCAATATTGTGGGCCCCGCAACGCTTTATCTATTTCGCTTATATTGGCTGACATAACACTCTTTGCTAAGCCCAATTGGCAAAGGTCATGTTTTAGAAGTGTTAAAAGCAGACCTGGGTTTAAGGGGTCCGACAGCCATTGGGCGGCATTGCGCAGAAATGTTCCCCGATAGGTTCCCCCAACCGGCACCCCGCCCGTGTCATCCACCTCAATCTGCCACCCCAAAAGCTTTTCTGTCACCCGCCGACATAATTGCCGATCAGGGCTGACCAACATGATCGTTTTTTCTGGTACCTCTAACGCTTCACGAATGCGCAAAGCAACTAGACTTGCCTCTTCCTCCTCCGTATCAGCAGCGATGAGATGAAATCCCTTCGTTGCAGCTGTTATTCTTTCCGTTGCGCAAAAGTCTTGAAAGCGCGCATACCAATCATCAGTGGCCTTCGCCGGGCGCAAGGCAAGAGAAAGAAAGGCACGACGGGCATTGCCCTCTTTAGAGCTATTTTCATCTGTATGAGGCCAGAGGGTGATTTCTTGTCTCGATAGGCCCTTAAAGTCCCGCCGTAACCGCTCCCGAAAAAGGGCTTGGGGGTGGGGCGGATCAATCTCCGTCCAGGCTTTTTCATCTAGGTCTTTATCTAGCCCCGGCAACACCACCGCCCCCATGGGCGAGCGCGCCACCGCCGCCATCAGCTCCCCCGTAGCCCGCACGGTGCCTAAGGAGCCTGCCACAATGACCGGGCGGGATTTCGCCTCGTCCACAATAATCTGTGTAAGCCCCCGGATGAGGGCTTGCTGCCGCGCGGCAGGTTCCATCCACCCTTTTTCCGCCATTATATCAGGCCAATAGGTAGTGATAATCGACAAAAACTCCAACGATTGCTGCCAATGTTCGGCGGCATTTTCCACCACATCGGGGGGTACAAGATTTTCAAGGGAGGTAAGCGGCACATCCTCTAAATGAAAACTGTCGAGGAGGCTGGCCAATTCATCTGCCGCTTGCAAAATAGATGGCCAGTATACCCCCTTTCCCTCTTGCGCTCTTTTCTTTGCCACAAGATGGGCGAGAATAAACCGCCTGTCTTGGGGGTCCGCCGCTGGGTTTAAGTCAAAAATATCCGGGGGCGCGCCGCCGGTGAAAAGCAAATCTTCTTCGTCCACATCTCCTAACGCACGAAGACGCGGCAGAAAGACAGCATCCGGGGACATCTTTTTTTCCAAAGCGATATCATAAAAGATTTTTGAGACACTTCGAACAGCCCGGCGATTGGGCAAAAACAGCGTTAAATCTGCAATAGCAACCGGGTCCTCAGCATAAAAATCCATAAGGGGACGGATTAAATCTTTTAAAAAAGGGCGCCCCGCCGGAATGGTGTACAGCGCCGGTGTGGGCGATGTTATCGCACCCAGCGGACCCATCATTCTGCACTCTTCTCCCTTAAAAGGGTTTCGGCGGCTTCATGGCCCGCCGGGTCCCCCACATGCAGCCATGTCTCATCGTGAATCACCCCATAAAGACGGCCTGCGGCCATGGCCTTATCCCAAAACACCTTCGTGGACTGTGCTTTTATCTCCTCCCCCTCCCATAAACGGGGGTGAATGATTTGTAGACCCGTGAAAACATATTTCTCCCCCCTTCCTTCCCAACGGAGAGCGCCCCCTGGTCCCATGTAAAAACCGCTGGAGCTGTCATACCCAGAGGTCATGGGGAAAGGAACAAGCAGAAGAAGAGCATCCATATGATCATCTTGCCAAGCCTTTTGTAACTGGGTGACAGGATGCTCTTGACCCAGCCTAAAAATAGCATCCGTGTTACTACAAAAAACGGGGCCTTTTCCCAATAAGGGGGTTGCTTTCATCAGTCCTCCACCCGTTTCTAGAAGCGCCCCTCGCTCATCAGACAAGGTGATTTTAGGGAAGGTTCGGCCCGCCAGATGCGCTTCAATCATCTCCGCTTTATAATGAAGATTGACCACCGCTTGGCGTATCCCGCCATCCGATAAGAAATCCAACGTCCAATCCAGAAGGGGTTTTCCCAATACCGGAACCAAAGGTTTGGGCATGTCCCCGGAAAGGGCACGCATCCGCGTCCCCAGCCCTGCGGCCAGCACCATGGCGGTGTCTATATGATCTTTTGCTGTCACGGTTTCTCACCATTGGACAACAGCGCTGGCACATAGCGCGCTGTCCATTCCCGTAAAGGCGCCGCTTCAGGGCGATCTAGATCCTTTGCTATATGACGATGCATACGGGGCAGAAAATCCCGATACTGAGGCTTTTTATCCCGCACGGCGAGCCGAACAAATACCCCCAAAATTTTCATATTCCGCTGGGCGGCGAGGATAGCATAGTCCATGGCATATACCCCGGGGTTTGAGGATTGATCTCGTTCCTCCTGGTACAACTCATCGGCAAGGCCAGGGTCCACGTCGCGCCGGGCATCCTCTAACAATGACACGGCATCATAAGCGGACTGCCCAATAAGGGCATCTTGAAA
>JBCCMT010000316.1:0-2821 GCA_039026195.1 Pseudomonadota bacterium
AAGATATCGCTCACGTGGATGAAAAAACTGGTTCCATATTTATTGGTGCTTACGGATATATTGCTGAAGAGCACCCACACTATCGCAAATATTATCGCGTTGAATTGGAAAGTGGATTATTCGAACCCATCAACGATGCTTCTGGTCATCACTATTTACATGTGTCTCCAAATGGATCTGTTATGGTGAACACATGGAGCCGTCATGATGCTCCCCCTCAGTCCATCCTACTCGCTGCAGATGGCACGAAGATCATGGATCTTCATCAAACAGATGTTTCTACGCTCCTCGAAGCCGGATGGCGCCCGCCTCTCTATGCAGAAACATTTGCTCCTGACGGGGAGACACGGTTGTTCTCATATACTTTTCTCCCCTTTGAGAAACAGGACGGTGCCTCCTATCCGATTATCTCTGTACCGCAGCCTAACCCAAGTGGCGATGGTTCTCTGCCTATTGAGTTTACACCAATTGATGAACTTGCTTCATTAGCACAAGTTGGGTTTGCAGTTGTGACCTCCACTACACGAGGGCAAGCACAAGGGGTAAGATCTAAATCTTATCTCCTATCTAGCAATTGGAATGTCCGTGATTATCCCCTGGAGGATAGTCGCAGAACAATTGAACAGCTTGCTGAGCGCTTTCCACAGTTTGATATTAATCGAGTTGGTGTTTCGGGCTATTCCGGTGGCGCCTTCATGGGGGCTGCTCTGATGTTAACCTATCCTGAATTCTATAAAGCCGGTGCCGTGGGAGCGGGCAATCACGACAACCGGATTTCCGAAATGAATTCTGGTGAACATTATTTTGGCGTGACTCATTCTGAAGGCACTCGTAATAAACCAACGTCTGGAATATGCGCCGACAGAACGATTCTAGGTAATACACCTTCTGATTCTGATCAATCTACAAAGCAAAATATTGAGGCTGCTAATAAGAGCGCTATCACGGTAGGACTGAAATCAAATACCATCTCAGAGTGGTGTGTTGATATGGATACAAACCAAGCTTTAGCTCATGGACTTGGGGGGCCTTTAGTAGTTTACCATGGTGATAGTGATACAGACACTCACTTTCAACATTCTGTTCGTCTTGCAGACGCATTAATTAAGGCTGGTAAGCCCTTTGAATTTCTGGTTCTTCCTGGTGAAGATCATGATATATGGTCCGCCGGTGGGGCCTCTGGGTATATGGAACGCCGTCTTTGGATGTTTTTTGCAAAACACTTAATGGATGATCACCGTTGGCACACAGATGTTTATGCTCTTGATAAGCTATGAGGTTATATCATACTTTCTTAATAGATAGACAGAACTCCATAACTTTTATATTGGTTATTGATATCTTAAATATCGACACCAAAAATCGATAAAAGACTGATCTACACCAGCCTTATAATAAAAATGTGTTATCGCAAGACCCAGCTAATAATTGTACGACGCCTCAGAAGACAAAGAACTTCAGGTAGCATGCGCAAAGGTTTGGTTTAATAAGATGATATTCTGGAGACAGCTTTAAAGTTAAAGAGAGGTGTAAGGTACAGAACACACCCGCACCTATTTTTATTTATATACTGAACAATTTGAATTCAGCCTTCCTTCTGCACCTCTTTTAGCATCAACCCTGATACAGCAGCGCCCGCACTCATCAGCGCGAACAGCCCGAGCACCACGCTCTCCCCATAGACACTGGCGACCCAACTAAAGCCACTCCCGGCGAGGAGAAGAAGGCCAATCAACGTGTTAGAAAGGGCGGTGTAAGGCGCGCGAGTTTCCTCCGTCGCCATATCCACCAAATGGGTGGAGCGACCAAGGCGCACGCCGTTATAGGCAATCATCAGCCCAAAGAGGGTGAGGGGCAGTGCCCATATTTGTTCCAACCATCCGAAGCCATTGAACACAAGCAAGCTGATGAGGGCCAGGGATGCTGCGACACCCGAAAACACCAACACCATCCGGCTCGACCGATCTGCTAATCGTCCCCACACATAGGATGACAAGAGGGCCGCCGTGGCAGAGGCGATAACGAGAAGGCCTAGGCCCCCAAAGGCATCGCCCACATTGTCCTGCCCCGCCGTCACGCCGAGGGCCACCATAAAGGGCGGGGCAAGCGCGGTGGAAATCAAGAGGCCCCTGGTCAAGATGAAATATCGTAGCTGAAGATCCTCTTTTAAAAGGCTGAACTGGCCCAGCGCCTCACGAAAGGCATTGCCGCCGCCCTCTGTTGCGCCGGCCCGCTCTTCAAGACGGGTAAAGAGCAATGCGCCAGTGATCCACAAGAGGCCTGCGATGAAAAGCCCGCCTGTCACCAACCCTAAACGGGGCAGGACAGGAATGGCGAGTAAGGCGCCGAAGAGGAGGACAATGCCCGCAGCCACAGAGCTTGCCGTGCCCGTGGCTGTGCCCCGGCGCGACTTGGACACGGTCTTCCCCAACACATCCTTATAGGTCACAGAACAGACGGAGCGTGCCAGCGCTAAAACTGTGAGGGCCGTGAGGATCGTTACCCCCAGGGCAACGCCTTTTAGGGTAAGGGCAGCAACGGCCATGGCGAGGGCCGAGAGCCCTTGGACCATCGCGCCCACGGCCCAGGCCCATTTTCGCTTAGGCAGTTGGCGTAAGGAGGATGCGGTGAAAAGTTGCGGGAGCAACGCCCCCGCCTCCCGAATGGGGACCAGCATCCCCACAAAGGCGGCGGGCGCCCCTAGGGTGGTGAGCAGCCAGGAGAGCACGAGCTTAGGGTCCACCAGGCCGTCGGCGATCTTGCTGGCGGAGAGAGCGGTCACATGGGTGAGGAAATTCTTCGGCTCCTCCTGACAGGCACT
>JBCCMT010000317.1:0-2817 GCA_039026195.1 Pseudomonadota bacterium
CTTAACCGGCCATGGTAATGTGGGGTTCGCGGCGGGCTGCAATCTGGGGGCAAAGGCAGCTGAGGGAGATATTCTTTATATTTCCAACCCAGATGCTATTCTGCCTGATAGCGCAGTTCTTCGTCTGTACCATGAAGGTCAGGGGAAGGCTGGGTCCAAGCCTTGGCTGATCGGCGGTCATTTGGTGCATATGGACGGAAAGGAGCAACCAGGTTCTCGGCGAAATACCCTCACCCCTTGGACAGCCCTTGTGGAAATGCTCCGCTTAGATCGTTTGGCACCGCGGCACCCTTATTTTCGGCGCTTTAACAACCATCTAGAGCCTAGACCGGAGAAGACAATTCAAACCCCTGTGATCTCAGGGGCCTCTATGATGACACCGCGTCAGGACTATTTTGCGATTGGTGGGATGGATGAGCGCTATTTTCTGCATGTGGAGGATATTGATTTTTGTCTGCGGTTTCGAGAGGGGGGCGGGGAGGTTTACTATTGTCCCCATGTAGATATTGTGCACCCCAAAAGCTCAAGCCGGGTCAGTAAAATCAAAGTGGAGCGATTAAAAGCGCAAAGCATGACCCGCTATTTTCGGCGACATTTTTCTACCCAATATCCCATGGGATTTGTGTCCGTCGTATCGGGCCTTATTTGGGTTGGCTTTGGGATAAGATCGACAAAAATTCTTTTGCGTCGGGCCTTTGGCGTCATTGGCATCCATCGGCGCTATGGCTTGACCGGCGCAAAACGGTTATGGCGAAAAGGCAAATCCTCTCAAGAAAAATGATAGAGGTTCATCGCTAAAATTTAGGACTTTGACTGCGTTTCGAGTTCCGCTTTGAGGCGCATGATCTCTTCTTGCAAAGCTTTGATTTGATCCTCAGGGCTAGAGGGCGATGGGTTGGAATGCGACAACCCAAACATTTTGAGGCCTTGTTCAAAAAAGGCCATATTTTTACGCGCCGCATCTTCAAAAATGCGCATCCCCGATTGGGGGGCGGTAAATGCCTCTGACATGGACCGGCGCATGGTCTCTTGGTTTTTTCGAAAGGCATCCATGCTCATCTCAAGATAGGATGGTACAAAGGACTGCAAATTATCACCATAAAGGCCGATCAGCTGGCGCAGAAAAGGAATGGGCAACATATTTTGCCCTTTATTTTCTTGCTCAAAAATAATTTGGGTCAACACGCTGCGGGTCAGATCTTCGCCAGATTTCGCATCAATCACAGTGAAATATTCACCATCCCGCACCATTTCTGCCAAATGGTCGAGGGTGACGTAAGAGCTGGTGGCGGTGTTATAAAGGCGGCGGTTCGCATATTTTTTGATGGTGATTGTTTCAACATCCTGCGGGTGCTGATCTTGCTCACCCTCATGGGTCTCAGACTTTGTCTGATCAATCGTTTGTTTATGATCTTGATTTTGCGCCACCAGCAATCCTTCACTACCAAAATATCGGTCGTACCCTGGATGAGAGAATACCACATCTTTCATTGATGAAATATGTAGATATTATCATAATCGGACAAATAAGTAGCTCAATCCCATTGACATATAAACCCCAATGGCGTTCGCAGGCCTCGAAAATAAATACTGCATCTTAACGGAGATTTCCCCATGGCCGATACACCCATTGTTTACATCGCTGCCGCGACAAGAACCCCTATTGGAAGTTTTGGCGGGACCTTGGCCCCGGTGAGTGCGCCGGATTTAGGAAAAATTGTGATCACGGAAGCTTTGTCTCGCGCTGGCATTGAGGGGGGGAAAGTCGACGAAGTGATCATGGGGAATGTGCTGACCGCAGGATTGGGGCAAAACCCTGCCCGTCAGGCGAGCTTGAATGCCGGCATCCCCCAAGAACGCCCGGCTATGACCATCAATCAAGTTTGTGGGTCTGGCCTGCGGGCCGCCATGCTAGGGGCGCAATCGATCATGGTGGGGGACAATCACATTGTCATGGTGGGGGGGCAAGAAAATATGTCCGCCTCCGCCCACGCATCAATGATGCGTAATGGGACGAAAATGGGTCCTGTTACGGTGGCCGATACAATGATTATCGATGGCCTTTGGGATGCCTTTAATAATTACCACATGGGCCAAACCGCTGAAAATCTAGCAGACAAATATGAAATCAGCCGGGAGGCCCAAGATGAATTTGCAGCGAGCAGCCAGCAAAAGGCCGCTGCCGCACAAGAAGCTGGCTATTTTGATAAAGAGATCGTCTCTGTCACTATTCCTGGCCGGAAAGGGGACACTGTCCTTGAAAAGGATGAATATATTCGTGGGGGAACCACTGCAGAAAAGCTGTCCGGCCTAAAGCCTGCTTTCAAGCGCGATGGCGGGACGGTTACCGCGGGGAATGCGTCCGGTCTAAATGACGGGGCGGCCGCCCTGGTGCTGATGTCTGAAAAGGCCCTGAAAGAAAGTGGTGCCACACCGCTTGCGCGGATTGCTTCTTTTGCCCATTGCGGTGTTGATCCGGCCATTATGGGGATTGGCCCTGCGCCCGCAAGCCGGTTGGCCTTAGAAAAAGCAGGGTGGAGCTTAAATGACCTGGACTTGATCGAAGCGAATGAAGCCTTTGCAGCGCAATCTTTGTCCGTAGGCAAGGAATTAGATTGGGATCCTGAAAAAGTGAATGTGAACGGCGGCGCCATCGCCTTGGGCCACCCCATTGGGGCGTCAGGGGCACGGGTGCTGACAACATTGTTGCATGAGCTTGTGCGTCGAGAGGGCAATAAAGGTCTTGCTACGCTCTGCATCGGGGGCGGGATGGGCGTTGCCATGTGTGTGGAACGCGCAAACTAATCGTAAGAAGGA
>JBCCMT010000318.1:0-2813 GCA_039026195.1 Pseudomonadota bacterium
AATATACCAGGCGATCATCATGAAGACCAATGAAGTCAAAAAGAAGATCGTGGTCACTTCAAGGGTCGTGTAAAAATCACTCGAAAGATAAGCAAAAGCTACCAAAATAGGGCCAATTAGGGCGGCGGCCATGGTCACGGGCTGACCAAATCCACTTAAATAGCCATGGGTAAAGCGTGCAAAACTATCGGTGAAGGCAGCTTGCTCTTTTAACTCAAGTTGTAAAGTCTGAGGAAGTTCAACCTCATGAATTGTTAACATGGCCACTATCTTCTCTCACCAAAAGATAAGGAAGAATAGCTGATTTTTATTACTTGGCCCTTAACTCAAATCTGTCTTCGGAAAGATATCACAATAGGCCCCACCATGAAAAAAGCCTTGGTAAAGTCAAAAATCCTTACCAAGACTTTAAGAAATTTTGTAAAATTTGTAGGCGGCTTTACGCTGCTGACCCACTAAAGCTGGCATTGCCAAAGGCCCCAAGTTTAACAGACCCATTAATGCCGTCTCCCTCTTTTTTAGCTTCAAAGCTAAGGGTCATGGGCATGGGCTTGGTGATATCTGCATCCCAAGTGGCTGTATCGCCATTTACTTTACCGTTTTTAATATCGATTTGGTCCCCTTGGGCGGCCATTGTTCCATTTAAGTCGTCACCAGCCTGGGTGAGGGTCACAACACTTTCCTGTTTCCCCATGGGGGTGTCGATGGAAACATTATACGTACCGTCAAAAGACATAAAAACTCCTGCTATTGTCAAATTTTATTCACCAACCCTATGGCGAATCGGCAGAGCTGTCCAACATCACTTACAGTAACACAAGTGAACAAACCTGCCGCCATTCACCTAAAATTACATATGGATAACACGGCCATAGGCATCAAGAGCGCTTTCATGCATCATTTCTGACAAGGTGGGGTGCGGGAAGATGGTGTGGAAATAATCCTCTTCGGTGGCTTCCATGCTCATCCCTAACACATAGCCTTGGATAAGCTCTGTAACCTCTGCCCCCACCATATGGGCCCCGAGCAGCGCGCCGGTTTTTTCATCCCAAACAGTTTTAACAAGCCCCTCAGGCTCGCCCAGCGCAATGGCTTTGCCGTTCCCCACAAAGGGGAATTTCCCGACCTTCACCTTGTGGCCAGCTTCTTTTGCCTTGGCTTCCGTTAAGCCAACGCTGGCCACTTGAGGTTGGCAGTAGGTACAGCCTGGGATTTTCTCCACTTCCATAGGATGAACAGAGTTAAGGCCTGCAATCTTCTCTACACAGATAACCCCTTCATGAGATGCTTTGTGAGCTAGCCAAGGGGCGCCCACCACATCCCCAATGGCGTAAATGCCCTTAACACCCGTCTCAAGCCATTCATTGACGACAATATGGCCTCGGTCCGTTTTTACACCGACCTTTTCAAGGCCAAGCCCTTCCGTATTCCCCACAATACCGATGGCAAGGACGATGCGGTCATATTCTTCCGCCACCACCTTACCATCTTTGCTTTTGATATGCGCTGTGACGGTCTCGCTCCCCTTTTCAAGCTTTTCCACCGCGGCGGAGGTTTGGATCTCAATCCCTTGCTTTTTGAAAGATTTCGCCGCGAAGGCAGAAATATCTTTATCTTCCACTGGCAAAATCCGGTCGAGCATTTCCACAACCTTCGTCTTTGCCCCCATGGCGTTATAGAAGCTGGCAAATTCGATCCCAATCGCGCCAGAGCCAATCACCAACAACCGTTTTGGCATTACATCTGGCATCATTGCCTCCCGCGCGGTCCAGATGAATTTTCCGTCCGCCTCAAGACCAGCAGCTGGAATTGTCCGCGCCCGCGCGCCTGTGGCAATAATGACATGTTTTGCGTGATAGGAGGACACTTTGCCTTCTTTGTTTGTCACCACAACTTTAGGCCCAGAGCCGTTTGCAGGTTCAAGTTTGGCTTCACCATCCAACACAGTGATTTTGTTCTTTTTCATGAGCGCACTGATCCCGCCGGAAAGCTGTCCTGCCACCTTTCGTGAGCGTTTCACGATGGCATCCAAATCAAAGCCGATATTTTCTGCCTTTAGCCCATAAGCCTCCGCGTGCTTCATATTGGTATAGACTTCGCTGGTCCGCAAAAGGGCCTTTGTGGGGATACACCCCCAATTCAAGCAGACCCCCCCCATATGTTCACGCTCCACAATAGCGGCCTTCATCCCCAATTGGGATGCCCGGATAGCGGCCACATAGCCCCCAGGGCCTGCGCCAATTACGATGAGGTCAAAAGATGTGTCCGCCATGGTTATATCCTCTTAAATGTCGTCTTTATCGACATGGGCCGATTTCTGCTGCCAACATGTCGCGGGACCTCGCGCTTTTGTCAAATTGAAAGATAGTTTTCCCCATAAATTGAGTTTATAAGCACAAAGTAGAATGAATTTAGGCCCTTTAATGTATCCAATAACATTGATATATATTCATCTATTCTGGCGCTATTTTGAATTTCTTTGTCATAGCCCTCATGGTTTTATAAAATCATGACACAGACCATCCTATGAAAGATGTTCATGGCGGACGGGGCCTCACTCACCCAAAATATTTATTTTAAGTGCCTTACAGCAAAGTGTGCGTTCGCTGCTTTCAGTCTAAAATTTATTCAATTTTGAATGCGTTTACCGCAAAAAAATAAGTAAACCTCCCCTCACCCGTGTCATACGCGCACAAAAAAGAAAAAAACGCGCATAACCTATGGATATTGGATCCACAATAGTCTAATGACCCGTCTCATCTGGAGATTAAACATGCTACAATTCCAACTGAATCCTTATTTTGATAAGTCCA
>JBCCMT010000319.1:0-2806 GCA_039026195.1 Pseudomonadota bacterium
CATTGGCCATTCTTTAGGCGGAAATATTGCCCTTCACTATACGGCGAGCCAGCCGGCGGCGATCTCTCGGCTGATTGTCATCGAAGGGCTTGGGTTTTCACAAACCGCCTTTGACAAAGTCATCAATATTCCGATCGAAGAGAGGTGGAAAAAAGCGGTGGACCGACGGCTTAGCAGCCTTCAGCGGCAGCCCCGATGTTTTAAAACGATCGAAGAGGGCGTGGCACGTATGGCCAGCCTGCACCCCCAATTGCGGGAGGATCAAGCGCGCCATCTCGCCTATCATGCGTTGCATAAAGAAGGGGAGGGGTATCGTTGGAAGCATGACCCTTTGCTGACTTTTCAATCTTTGCGCCCCACACCCCCATCGGAATATTTAGGCCTTTATCAAACCATTCCGTGCCCTGTTTTATTGATGTATGGTGTGGACAGTTGGGCCAGTTCCGCAAAAGAAGATGGCCGGGTGGATGTTTTCCAACATGGCCAAATCATCGAGTATCCCAATGCAGGCCATTGGTTACACCATGACCAATTCGAGCGTTTTGCGAAGGACTGCAAAACATTTTTATCTTCTTCTTTTTAGGTTACGTATAAGGAGCTTCTCTCATGACCAAAACTCGCGAAATCCATCTGGTGGCTTATCCTAAAGGCGCACCGACGCTGGATCTGTTTGAGATGAAAGATGTCGATTTGCCGGACCCGGGGGAGGGGGAGGTGCTCCTTAAAGTTCTGTATATGTCTGTAGACCCTTATATGCGGGGGCGGATGAACCCGAATGTGAAAAGCTATATTCCCGCCTTTCAAAAGGGAGAGCCGCTGGATGGCGGGGCGGTGGGCCAGGTCCTGAAATCCAACAGCGACACATTAAGCGAAGGGGACTATGTGGTGGGCTTTAACGGCGGATGGCGTGACCATTATGTGGGCCCTGCGGAGCAATTCACGAAGGTGGACCCCAATTTGGTCCCGCTCTCAGCCTATTTGGGGGTGATGGGGATGCCCGGCATGACCGCATGGGCGGGGCTCACCCAGATCATCAAGCCAAAAGAGGGGGAGAGCCTGTACGTCTCCGGCGCGGCGGGGGCGGTGGGCTCCCTCGTCTGCCAACTGGGCAAACATTACGGGATGAAGGTCTATGGCGCCGCCGGCTCGCAAGAGAAATGCGACTGGCTTGAAAAAGAGGCGGGCATCGACAAAGCCTTTAACTATCGCAAGTATGACGCGAACTCGCTGACGGCCGCCTTGCGGGAGGTCGCGCCCAAGGGCATTGACGGCTATTTCGAAAATGTCGGGGGGATGCAGCTGGAGGCGATCCTTAATGTCATCGCCTTTGGCGGGCGGATCGCAGCCTGCGGGATGATTTCCCAGTATAATGACGAAAAACCTGTGCCGGGGCCATGGAATATCATTAACATCATCCCCCGCGGGGTACTGATGCAGGGCTTTATCGTCACCAATTATATGCATTTGATGAAGGACTTCATCGGGGAGGTGGCGCCCTTGGTGGCTGCGGGCAAGGTAAAATTTGAGGAGACCGTGTATGACGGCCTTGAAAAGGCGCCAGAGGCGTTTTTAGGCCTGTTTGAGGGCGCCAATACCGGCAAAGCGGTGGTGAAAATCGCTTAAAATAGTGGTTTTTGCAGAGAGGCACCCTTTAGGGAAAGGTTTTTCTTGACGTCGCGGGGCGGGTGCCCTAATCGCGAGTTTCTCATTTGGGTCTTATGTCCCGGATGAATGCGCGGGTGTAGCTCAGCTGGTTAGAGTGCCGGCCTGTCACGCCGGAGGTCGCGGGTTCGAGCCCCGTCACTCGCGCCATTTCTCCGGAAGTGGAAAGTTCTAAGACATTGAAAAGGCTCGGTTTTATAACCGAGCCTTTTTCTTTTATCCCATATCGCGCAAAAATGGGGTAGAAAATTCGTCGGAAATGGGGTAAAAATGCCACATGAGCGCGACTAAAAAGCCAGATCAATATCTCATGGAACGCGCCGGAAGATGGTATTATCAACGCTTCATTCCGGCCCGCTTTGCACATGTGGATTCGCGCAAACGGATACGTACAGCGCTTCGTACAACCTCTGTTGATATTGCCCGGCTCCGGCGTGATGCGCTCGCTGAGGCTGACGATGCCTATTGGCTTGCCCTGTCGATTGAAGCAGCGGAAAATGGCGGCGTTACTGATGCCACGCTTGAGGTCGCCCAGCACCGCTATGATGCTGCCCAGGCCAGAGCCATGGCCTATGGGTTCAAATATAAACCAGCCGAGGATTTGGCCCGTGAAGCCCGAAGCGACAAACGCGTTGAAAGGCTTCTCGATCGGATAGAAGAATTAGAACGGCAAACGGGCGCATCAGGTAAGCCGCCTCGCGCTGAAACAGAGGCGCTTCTTGGCGGCGTGGAAAAACCGGAGACGCCTGCAGCTACGGTTACCGAAGCGCTTGAGCTTTATGTGTCCGAAATTGCGTTTGACGAACAGCGTCAGAAGTCGCCCAAGCAAAGACGCAATTGGGAAAAGGTCAAACGGACTTCTGTAAACTATTTTACGGACGTCATAGGTGACGTGCCCTTTAGTGACATCACTCGCGAAATAGCGCTGACTTACCGCAGCTGGTGGATAGAGCGTATGATCCCCGGCGATGGCGAGGCGAAGCCAGCGAGCCCGAATACTGCTAATCGGCATATCGGAAATATGCGCAGTCTGTATGAAGCCTACTTCACGCATATAGGCGAGGAAGAACGTCCCAATCCGTTTCGCAAAATGTTTTTCAAGGATAATCAAGAAAGCAAAGTGCCGTCTTTTTCTGATGATTGG
>JBCCMT010000320.1:0-2806 GCA_039026195.1 Pseudomonadota bacterium
GTACACCCCGGATCGGGGTCCGGGGCATGCTTTTCGGCGCGATGCGCTAAACAGAAGTATTTTATGCTCAAGCCAATTTCAAATCAATTCAGATGATGGAATGAACCTAAAGCCACAGGCAAAAATCGTAAAGAAATAAACCAAATAATGGTGCGGACGGCCGGAATCGAACCGGCACGGCCTAAGGCCGACAGATTTTAAGTCTGTTGTGTCTACCAATTCCACCACGCCCGCGTGAAGGAAACCTCTTACAGCGCGAGTGGTCAAAATGTGCAAGGCTTTTCTACAAAGAAACGAATGACCTCACCAAAAAATGGTTTTTTCCGGCCACGTGATGCCAATTTATTCCGATCGCCTGTGAAATCAGGCAACTAACACTCCACCACATTCACAGCGAGGCCGCCCTCGGACGTCTCTTTGTATTTTGAATTCATATCCATGCCGGTTTGGCGCATGGTTTCAATCACTTGATCTAACGTCACTTTGGGTTTGTCTTGACAGCGCAAAGCAAGTCGCGCGGCATTCACGGCCTTCACAGCCCCAATGGCATTTCGCTCAATACACGGAATTTGCACCAATCCCCCCACAGGGTCGCAAGTGAGACCTAAATTATGCTCCATCCCGATTTCAGCGGCCCTGGCCACTTGTTCCGGCGTCCCCCCCCACACGGCGGCAAGCCCCCCTGCGGCCATAGAACATGCAACCCCCACCTCCCCTTGACAGCCCATTTCTGCGCCAGAGATAGAAGCCCGCTGTTTATAGAGGATACCAATCCCCCCAGCTGTGAGTAGAAATTCTTGAATATCTTCGGTTTTAGGGGGCTCATCCTCGTTGGCACAGTAAAACTTTACCACCGCCGGCAACAATCCCGCAGCCCCATTGGTGGGACTTGTTACCACTTGTCCGCCTGCGGCGTTTTCTTCATTCACCGCCATGGCATAGACATTGAGCCAGTCAAACAAGGCCTCCCTCTCATTGGAAATTTTGCTTTTCAGCTCTTGGTAAAGGCCGGGCGCACGGCGGGTCACCTTGAGCCCCCCTGGAAGTTGCCCCTCCGTATGCAGCCCCCGCTCAATACAGCGGGACATAGCATCCCAAATCTCTGCAAGTTGGGCCTCTGTTTCAGGGCGCGGGCGTTTTTCATCCTCATTCACAAGCACGATATCAGATATTTTAGCCTTATACTGATGGCAAAGTGCCAGCAGCTCTTCCCCAGACCCAAAGGGACGGGGGACGGGCACGTTGCTCTCTTCTTCCACACCCATTTCATCATCTCGGCGGATAAAACCACCGCCGATGGAATAATAAACTTGGGAAAATAAAGTTGTCCCCTCCCCATCCATCAGGGTCAACCGCATCCCGTTGGGGTGGGCGTCTGGCACCTCCCCCGGCGGCATGAAACGAATATGGGTTTTCTCTGTGAATGGTATATCTTTTTCACCGAGTAAGGAGAGCTTACCTGTGCTTTCAATCTTCGCTAACATATCGGGGACTTGGCTTGTATCAATGGTCCGTGCATCTTCGCCCAATAACCCTAAAATCGTGGCGCGGTCTGTCGCATGACCAACCCCTGTAAGGGCAAGGGAGCCATAAAGATCAGCATACACCTCTTCAGCTTGATCAAAAGCCCCGGCGGTTTTCGCTTCCTCTAAAAATCGCCGACCAATTTTCATTGGCCCTAGCGTATGAGAGCTCGATGGACCCACCCCAATTTTAAAAACGTCTAATACACTCAGCATAAGGGTTTATCCTTGTTGTTCTTCAAAGCCGTCAATAATGTTCGCGTTCACCCCTTGGGCACGGAATAACCCCTCAACGGCAAGGGCGCCTTGTCGGGCAAGGCTGGGGTCAAAGGCTTTACACACTATAGAAAGTTGCCAGCCCTGATCGGTTTGTCGGGGATAGCTTCCAATATGTAACCCCTTAATGGCAATTTGTAAGGCTTCTAACCCTTCCGACACGGTGCTTTCGCCGCCGCTGCCTACCACCGTATAGACCGTATATGTTGGCCCACGCTGAATATGCGGATCAAGGGCGTCTAGCATCGCGGTGAAAACTTGGGGGACACCAGCAAGGATATAGACATTTTCAATTCTAATGCCGGGGGCCCCTGACACCTCATTGGTAATGAGCGAAGCACCCTTTGGGGTGCGCGCCATGCGGCGGCGGGCATCCGTTACCTCTTGCCCCTTAGCGGCATACCATTCGGTGAGGAATTTGAGCGCCTCTTCATGTTCTTCGGCCTCCACCCCAAAGGCATGGGAAATGGCATCCACCGTAATATCATCGTGGGTGGGGCCAATACCGCCGGAGGTGAAAATCATATCATATTGACGGCGAAGGGCGTTTATCGCCTCAATAATCATGTCTTCTTCATCGGGCACGAAGCGAACCTCGCGCAACTCAATCCCGCGTTCCTCTAACCATTGGGCGAGATAATGCATATTCGAATCGCGGGTTCGACCGTTTAACAGCTCATCGCCAATGGCCAGCATGGCAGCGGTGCTTTGGGTCGGGGGGGTGTTTTGTGATGACATATGGATGCCCTTAGACGATGCTGCCTGCATCGAAAACATATTTCGACAAAAGCTCTTCTGGACCTTCCCTTAGGGCTTCTATAATGGCTCTCTTTATGAAATTTGTGAGCCCCCTTGAAGAAGCCATTTTATTGCGTCGTTACAAGCGGTTTCTTGCCGATGTCCAATTTCCTGACGGCACAGAAACCACGGTTCACTGCCCTAACCCCGGGGCGATGTTGGGGGTTGCCCCTGAGGGCGCACGGTGTTGGGTAAGCCGCTCTCCAAAC
>JBCCMT010000321.1:0-2759 GCA_039026195.1 Pseudomonadota bacterium
CGGGAGGCGTTAGGGCTTCCCTCTTCTGTGCAACGCCGACGGTTGGCAAAACGATCCTTTGGGTAACGGCCCTTCGAAATGGCTTCCCTCATGGCATTTTTATGGGAAGAACAGCGTTTTTTTCTTGGCACGTGATGGGAAGTGACCCCATATTATAGGGATAGAATAATAGCGATTGGAGTAATTATGGACGTTCAGATCACCGGCAAAGCCATCGACCTCGGAAGTGCCCTGCAGGAGCATGTTCGTGATGCCTTAAGTGTAGGGGTGAGGAAATATTTTGATCGATCGGCCGAAGCTCAAGTCACTTTTGACAAAGAGGGATCTGAAATTTCAGGGGAAATCACGCTCCATCTGGCATCTGGGGTCTTTCTTGCGGCCCAGGACCAAGCCCATGATGCCTATAGTGCCTTTGATGGCGCGATGACCAAGCTCGAAAAGCGGGTGCGCCGCTATAAAAGCCGGTTGAAAGACCATCATGCGAACAACCGTGACCCTCTCCCCGCTGAGCTTGCCTCCTCTTATGTGATTGCAGCTTTGAACGGTGAAGACGAGGCACCGTCAGAGGAATCGCCCCTGGTGATCGCTGAAAAGTCGACCACCTTACGCCGGATGTCCGTCAGTGATGCGGTCTTACAATTGGATGTGGCGGAGGAAAAAGTGATCTTTTTCCGGAATGCGAAACATGGCGATTTAAATGTGGTTTATCGCCGGGATGATGGAAATATTGGCTGGATTGATGGAGCGCAATCAACGGCTTAAAACCTTTCCAGGTCAAGCCTGCCCCGGACCCCGATCCGATGTGTGCGCGGTTTTCGGCAAAAAGCGATGCGAAATCAAAAGACTATAGGGAGGGCGTGAGTATAAATGAACGTCCGATGCTCTAGAAAATGTAGAATTTCTATCTCAGCGACTTATGTAAAATATCTTCTACTTATTTTCCTTACGAATATTAAATTTCGGAAGAGAGGATCATTTATAGGTGACGTTAGGTTTATATGTGGTATGGCACCTTTGCCCAAGCGATAGATACTTTTTGTCGCAATATTCAAAGTTGTAAGTTATTTTGGGCAGTTTGATTTTATGACCAATGATATATCTCAGTTTTTGACGGCTCAAAATACCATTTTGAATCTCAATACAGGCTGCAAAAGAGGCGCTTTAAAAGAGCTTAGCCTTTATGCGGCAAAACAGCTTGATTTAGATCCTGACCATCTTTTGCAGATTTTATTGGAAAGAGAACAGCTCGGAACCACGGGAATTGGGCGCGGCGTCGCTGTGCCCCATGCCCGGGTGGATGTGAAAGAATTAACGGGATTTTTGGCAAAATTATCAAAGCCCGTGGATTTTGATGCCATCGATGATGAGCCTGTGGATTTAGTCTTTCTACTCCTAGCCCCAGAACAGGCCGATGCCGATCATTTAAAGGCTTTATCGCGTATTGCCCGATTGGTGAGTAGTGACAATGTTCAGCTCGCGATGCGGAAGGCACAGGACACCCAGCATCTTTATGATGTGGCCATCGGAAAAGTGGACGCTCAGGCAGCTTAACTGAGCCTATATCTAATAATTATCATTCAATTTGGGAGACTGAGAGAGAAGGGGTAAGCTCTTCAACGCAAGGTCAAAGAGCTTGTTTGATTAATGAACACTCACAGGTGTCATTTCATGTTGACGGGCGGCCGCAAAGGCAATGTCACGATCACTCATCAGCGCAATGCGAGAGCCGTCATCCGCGTGAAGCGCGTAAAGGATACTATCATCCTCAAAGGCTTCACTCACCTCCCTCGCCTCACTTTCAATTTCCTCGCGGACATCCCGCGCAAAGACAGGGCGAACATAGCAAAGCTTTTTATTCGACACAGGGTGTTGGGCATTATCAATCATTAAGAACCCTCCAGCGTTTTTGCGTGAGCCATATAATAGGGGGAATATATGCCCCACAAGACCTGTTTACGGGATGACCATTTCGGAAGCGTGAATATTTGGGGCCAAAGCGTCAAACAAGTGTAATACTTCCGTCCGAGAGATAATGTAACACTTTTACAGATGTGTACAAGATCGCCCTATAAAAATATTGCTAGTAGCAATAATCCGAGCAGGACGCGATAGATCACAAAAGGGGTGAAGGTCATCCGAGTTGTCATCTTCATAAATAGGGCAATGGCCGCCCAGGCCGCTAAAAAGCTAAAAAATGCCACCAACCCCGCAGCGGTCCAATCCCCCTGCTGGCCTTCCTGGGCGAGCTTTAAGGTTTCGTAAGCTCCAGAGGCGCCAATGGCTGGAATAGCTAAAAGCATAGAAAATCGGGCAGATTCTTCCCGGCTAAACCGTAACCACCGCCCGGCGGTAATGGTGATACCCGATCGGCTGGTGCCGGGGATAAGGGCTAAGGTTTGTGCAAGCCCGATGAGAAGGCCGGCCTTCCAAGTGCTTGGCATTGCATGAATTTCAGTGGGTTTCCGATCTGCAACCCAGAGGAGAAGACCAAAACCAATACTGGCCATCCCAATGATGCGGGGGTCCCGTAAAGCGTCCGCAAGGCCGCTCATAGCAAAGAAAGCCCCAACAATGACAAGTGGGATCGAGGCGACAGCGATCAGAAGAAAAAGCTTACGGTTCTGCGTGGGACGAAACCGCAGGCTGTCTATACCGCCCATGGCAAGCTGAGCGGTTTCGGACCTAAAATAAAGAAAAACCGCCAGCAAACTGCCCAAATGGGCGGCGACATCGATGCTTCGCCCTTGATCCGCCCAGCC
>JBCCMT010000322.1:0-2757 GCA_039026195.1 Pseudomonadota bacterium
GGGACAGCTTCGCCGCGAAGGCCCCAAACCCCGGGGCCACAGATAAAAACTGCCCCGCCGCCAGGAGACCAAAGGCAGCCGTTAAGGGGAGAAGAACGGGGCGTTGGCTCAAGATTTTCCTCCGGCCACAGCCATTTGCTTCGCATAGGGATTAGGGGCCAATTTGCCTTGAGTAATGCCTGCCGCGGCGCCGGTGCGGGCAGAACGAACCACCTTTGGGCTGCCATCCTCTGCCAAGCGCCGGGCCACCGCCGCCACGCGAGGGGCAGCACCTGATTTTTCAGCGGCGCGTTTCTCCGTCATCTGTGCTTGTACAAAGGGAACATTCACATCTTCTGATGGGGTTGGTATTTGTTCTTTAGAAGCGGGGGGCGCTGACGGCTGTGCCGTTTGCAATGTCGCCGCTTGCCGAGCCGCCGCTAATTTCTGTGCGGCCATCATTTTTGCTGCCTTGATCGCTTTTTCCGCAGCGGCCCGTTCTTCAGGGGTCACCCGGGGCCGGGGGGATGTCAGCACAGCACTGCCCGCTGAGGGGGCAGCAGAAGGAGATGCAGTAGTTACAGCCTTTAGTTTGACTTGAGCGCCTTGAGCAGCCGAGGGGGCGGCCGCTGATGCCGTTACGCTCGCACGCTCTCTTTTCTCAGCAGAGGCCCCTTTTTCAACGGAAGCCATGGCGATCAACTGTTCATTCATCAGCTTCGCCATTTCCTTCGCATCCCCCATGAGATCACTCAACGTGTCTGATGCCTCTTGCACAGAGGATTTTGCGTCTTCCGTACGCTTTTTGTATTCCTTCCACGTCTCACGGGATTGTTTGTCCATGGTTTCAAGCAGATCATCAATCTGCGCTTCAGATCCATCGACCCGTTTTAAAAGATTTTGCAGCTCTAACACCGTGATGCTTGCTTCCCGGTTCAACTTCGCGGCATTGGTCTCCACTGCATTGACCGATTGGGTGAGGCTGACCACCGCTTTTCCCATGCCCGATCGTAGGTTCTGCAACGCCCGCAGTCGACGGCTAAGGGTCCAACAGTAGACGGTAGAACATCCACAGATAACCAAGAGAGCAAGATCAAATATATAGGCCATAAGCTACTTCATCAAAAAATCGGTGATCAGAACACTATAAACGGCATCGGTGCCCAATGTCGCCTGGGCTTGGGCAAGTAAAGCTTGTTTTAGAACAGGCATGGCCTTGGGATCAATCAAAAGATTTGTATCCACCGTGCGCAGCCGTTCTAAAAACCGATCCCTCAACCGTAAAAACTGAATATCCGTCAGCTCACTGGCATCTAGCGGCGTGCTGAGTGAAATACCGATTTTTAGATTTTTTGCCCCCGCATTGGGCGCTAAAGACACTGTAATCGGCTCAAGGGTCACATATTTTGCCCCGCGGGCCTCTAATTCTTCGACAGAAAGCTTCTCCGCAGGCTTAATTTCTTTGCACGCCACCTCTAAATTGACCGGCGGGGGCGGCGCAGATGCAAACCAAACCATGCCAAATGTGGCCGCCGCCGCGATCACCGCTAGGGGCAGCACGGACATAAGCCCCCCATTTCCTTTAGGTTTTTCTTCTTCGGTCACATTTTCATCCGCCATAACGGCCATCCTTTTCAGTCATTGCACAAGACCAACTCAGACTTTGTTCTAAAAGTTAATCGCCCGCATTGGTAAAGGGTTTGTTAAGCAACTGTTTGTATCTCGTTAAGAAAGATGAACAGAAGTGGGCAGACGGGTGAATAATATCGGTATTTTCAAGGCATGGTCGACCTTGTCGGTACAGCAACGGATTATCGCGATTGGGTCGACATTAGCGGTCATCGGATGTTTTTGGGCCCTGTTCACGGTTTCCAGTAAGGAAGGTCAGGCGCTTTTATTCTCTGGTCTTGAACCTGCGGCGGCGGGGGAAGTCATTGGTGAATTAGACAGTATGGCTATTCCCTATAGCGTCAAAGGGTCCGCCATTTATGTTCCCGCCTCACAAAAAGATCGCTTACGGCTTGATCTGGCACAAAAAGGCCTGCCCGCCACCTCAGGGGTGGGATATGAGATCCTCGACAATTTGAACGGGTTTTCCACCACGGCGGACATGTTCAATGCCGCCTATTGGCGCGCGAAGGAGGGGGAGCTTTCTCGGACGATTCTAGCCATGCCGGGGGTCCGCTCCGCCCGTGTTCATTTAGGGGTCACCCGCGAATCAGCTTTTCGGCGTCAAACCAGCAATAAAACCGCCTCTGTCACGTTAGACGCCCCCATGGGCTTAAGTGAAGAAAAGGCGCGGTCTGTACAATTTCTCACCGCCTTGGCCGTCCCTAATCTCTCCCCAGACAGTGTCGCTGTCATTGACATGCAGCGAGGCGTGCTTGCGGGGCCCGGCGGGGCGGGAAAAGGCATGAGCGACCTTGATGTAGATAGCCGCACGGCGGAGCTTGAAACTAAGCTCAGTCGCCTCCTCGAAGCCCATGTGGGGATGGGCAATGCCCGCGTAACCGTCGCCATGGATGTGGAGCGGCAATCCTTTGCCCAAACCGAACGCCGGGTGGACCCCAATTCCCGCCAAGTGGTCTCCCGCAAAGTCGAAGAAGAACGCGATACGGAGCAAACCTTAGGCGGCGGGGTGGTGACAGTGGCCAGCAACCTGCCCGATGGGGAGGCAGAGCTGACCCCCCCGGGCGAGGATGAAAACCCAATCCTTCGGACCCGCCGGAATGAAGATATTCTTTACACAGGCACAGAGGTGGAAACCATCACCGAACA
>JBCCMT010000323.1:0-2747 GCA_039026195.1 Pseudomonadota bacterium
GACCAAAATGGCCTTAGCTTTCGTCGCAAATGCTCAAAAGGGAATGACCCTTCCTTGCGCTTTGCTCCTAACCTAAAGCCATTTTGGACACGAACCAGACGCAATGGTTAAATGGTCACCGCACCCTAGACGACATGAAGAGAAAAAAATATGCCCTCATTTGATATTGTCTCCGAAGTGGAGACCGCCGAAATCGATAATGCTTGTGCCAATGTCATGCGAGAGATTGAAACACGGTATGACTTTAAAGGCTCAAAATCAGATGTGACGGTGGCCGATAGTATTGTGACCATTTTCGCAGATGATGATTTAAAACTCAAACAAATGCGGGAAATCCTTCAAGGGCATATGCAAAAGCGGGGGATCGAGCCCGGCCAGCTTGATTACGCAACGCCGGAACAGGCCACCGGTCAATCGGTGCGTCAGCGGGTGACGGTTAAACAGGGAATTGATAAAGACCTTGCGAAAAAAATCGCCAAAGACATTAAGGGCAGTAAACTGAAGGTCCAAGTGGCCATTCAGGGGGAGGAGTTGCGGGTCACCGGCAAAAAGCGGGATGACCTCCAGTCGGCCATCGCCTTTGTAAAAGAGCTAGGGCTTGAACAGCCCTTGCAGTTTAAAAATTTCCGGGATTAGCCGCCTGATTATTTCTTCCGAAACCGGTCTAAGCTGACCACATCTGCTGAGCCACCTGGCGGGGGGTCGTCCTCGGGGTCGTCCTCGGGGTTGTCATCATCGGTGTTGATGGTGTGGTCGGTCTCTTGTTGATGCTCTTTAAAGGATTCGACATCAGCACTCTCAGGGGCATGGTTCTGGGCCATCCCTTCAGGCATTTCATCAGCGGTCGGAAATTTTAAGGCAAAATTCACCGATGGGTCTGCGAATTGCGTAAGAGCACTATAAGGAATGACCAAATGATTGGGCACTCCTTTAAAATGAAGGGTCACCTCAAAACTTTCTGGGTGAACTTGCAAATTCTCAAACTGATGTTGCAGGACAATGGTCATGCGGTCAGGATATTGTTTGCGCAAATCCTCACTCACTTCCACGCCTGCACCATGGGTCAGGAATTCCACATAAAAATGATGATCCCCCGGGGGGTGGCCTAACGTAACGGTGATGTCGAGCACATCGCGCACCAGCCCGCGCAACGCATTTTGAGCTAAATAGGCATAATCAAGTTCACTATCATCAGACATAACAGCGTCCTATAGGGGCTTGCGCTGAAGGTCCAGTTGTTCAAGCTGGTGATCTATCTTTTGCACAAGCTCGGTAAATGGGCCTTGGGTGGGAAGATCAGGGGTTCTGCCAAGGAGGGGACCATATTTGGGGTCAAGGGGAATACTGACCAGCTTTGACAGCTGAAGCTCGGCAAGATGCTCATCCCCCAACCCCTCCCCAAAGGGGCGAGTGCCATCGGGCAGGGCATCCATATTTTCCACAAGGCCCAATATGGGCGTCTTCATTTTTCGAAATAAGGTGGCCCCCCGGCGAACATCAGCCAAGGCAAGGGGGCTGGGGGTAGTGACAATCACAGCGCCATCAATGACGGTCCGTTGCATCAGCGTGATATGCGCATCCCCTGTGCCGGGCGGGGTATCGATAATGAGATAATCAAGCGGGGGCCAGCGGACCTCTGCCAACAATTGGCGGGCGGCCCCCATCACCATGAGGCCGCGCCAGGCGAGGGCATTTTCCTCTTTCACCAAAAAGCCGATGGACATTAAAGACAGGGGCCCCGCCTTCAGGGGAATAAGCTCCCCCTCTTCAACTTTTGGCTTCACCCCTTCTAAATCAAACATGGTGGGGAGGGAGGGGCCGTATATATCCAAATCAAGCAACCCCACCTGATCGCCCCTTGCGGCGAGGGCTAAGGCTAGTCTTGCCGCCACGGTGCTTTTGCCCACCCCGCCTTTTCCGCTGGCCACAGCAATCACACAAGCCGCCCCGCCGGGGCGAATTTTTTCAGGCGTTTTTTCACTGGGTTTTTTTTGAAGGCCCGGTAAGGACAGGGGATTGTCATGGCCCTGACGGGGGGCGGAGGCTTGGCCCCCTTTATGATGGGCTGTCCTGACGAGGGTGGCGGTCTTTATATTTTCAAGGTCCGCCATTTTGACTTCAAGCTGTTTGGCCTGGTCTTCTTCCAAAGATGTGTCCGGCGATAAAATGACAGTGGCTTTCAGGCCCCCCTCCTCAACGCGAAGGGTGATGCGGGCATCTGCCTCTATGCCAGCCTCTTTCAGAAGGTTTTGAAGCTGTTTTTCAGCCTTTGCTTGCCGAGCAGCGTCTTTTATTCGGTCCAGCATATATGCCTTTTTACGTTTTCCCGTCACCGTCCCTATAAATTAGGGTGGTCTCAACATCTTCCCATCACATATAGTGTCTTACACGGCATACAATGTCTTTAACGGCAGTGTTTTCGTAAAAACATGGGCTGGTGAAGTGGGGGTAAACACCCCATATGGACAATGCTAAAAGAAAAAGGATGATCGAAAAACGATGCCATGGACGGATAAGCCCGGCGGATCGGGCAGTAACGGCGGCGGCAAAGGCCCTTGGGGCCAGCCGAATAATGGTTCCCAAAATGGTGGCGGTGGTCGCCGACCCGGGGATCGGCCTACGCCAGATTTAGAAGATCTCTTAAAATCAGGGCGAGACCGCTTTCGGCGAGCCGGCCAAGGCGGCGGGGGAGGACCCCGTGGGCCATCGGATATTCAAATGCCCAGTGGGAGAGTCTTTGGCTTCGC
>JBCCMT010000324.1:0-2744 GCA_039026195.1 Pseudomonadota bacterium
ATAGTACACATAAAATTTAGTTGTTAACCGATCAGTTAGATCTACAGCTAAATTCCCATAGATAGATTGGCTTCGCAAATCATTTAGGTTGCCATCATACTGTGTTGGGCTTTGTTCACGAGCAACACTGCCAAGCAAACGAACTGTACCTGCTTCGTTAATTGGTCCACCATAGGTCGCTTCAGCGCGAATGCCGCCATTGCTATCCGCACGTACTTGAACGTTACCCTCAGCTTCATCAGTACCTGCTTCTTTAAGGGCAAGGTTGATAAAACCAGCAGCACTAATTTGACCATAGGCAGCTGCTTGTGAACCTTTAATATACTCCAATCTAGAAATAGCGCTTTGATCAAAAAGCGCATCAGAACCAATAGGCGCACCATTTAGACGGAACGCGTTAGCTCTATTCAGCCCAAAACCACGTGCGATAATAAAGAAGCCGTCACCAGCAACGCTTATATTTGTGGCGCCAGGAAGGAATTCAATAGTATCTAGAACACCTAAGTTTCCAAGAGCATCATTAAAGTCTTCGTTTAAGACAAGAACTTGTCCTGCTGTTTCACGAAGAGGCGTTGATAGCTTTGTAGCTGTCTCATCTGATGGATTACGAAAGCTGCGCCCTTGAACAATGATTGTGTCCTCACTGCCACTCGCCCCGTCTTGAGCCAGAGCGGGTGCGCCCCCTGCCCCAAATAGTAAAGCTGAAACCCCTGCGAGGAGAGAGCTTTTGATTGATGTTGATTTCATCATATTACCCTTCTGAATTTGCGCCTCAGCGCTGATAGGAGGTGAGATGACAATCATCCCACTTTCAGTAAGGCCACCAGAAAGAGATGTTTCCCGAAGCATTAAATCAAGCACTTCAGGAATTGTGTATAATCCTGTTACAGATGGTATTTCTGTAGTTTGAGCTAACTCATGGGGATAAATAAGCTGAATACCTGTTTGTTCATGAACATGATCCAGCCCCTGTTCAAGAGTGCCCCTTTTGATATCAAATTGATATTTTTGAGCCGTTTCTTGAGCGTAGCCGATGCCTAACCCCAAATATATGATTGAACACATAAGAACTGAGATGAGACAAAGTCTTATTTTTACTTTTTCCCTTATCATTAGCCCAATGATTAACACGTTTTTCGTCTTTTCGCACTGGCCTTAATAAGAAAGACGGTTAGGGTGAGAAAAGCCGTAAGATTTTTATCAGATTTAAGACATTTATGTGATGCTTTTTGGCAACACTTAAATGCTAAGGATATTTTAGAGATGGTTACGCTAAACTTAATTTAGCAAACAGTTCCAGATCCTTGTGGGGGCCTGCCCTACGAACCGCAAAACCGCCGCGCCCCTGACCAGCAGGCCCAGGGTTTGCTTTTACTGCAACAGGACCTGGCGATAAAGGCAAGATGAATATGTTATTCAGATCGATGAAGCCGAATATGGGTTGAGCTAATGTGCTCAGCGTCAATATTGGCCATTATTTTTAAGGCCTCAAAGAGAGGTTCCGTCTCCCCTACCTTGAAATAGCCCCCGATGGGCTGCTGACGCAGATCTTCTCCATCAATCTCAATTTTTAGATCCGTATATCGACTGACATCAGCAATCACTTTTTCTAAGCTTTCCCCCTTAAAGCTCAATATCCCGTCTCGCCAATCTAGCTGATCTTCGACATTTTCAAGGATGATGGGTTCGGCTGAGTTACTATTTTTGGCAAGGCGCATCGCCTCACCTGCGATAAGCTGATCTAAGGGTTTTAGGCCCTGATCCTCTTCAGATTGCGAAGTGAGGTGATCTTCTTGCTTAAGGATTTCAACGATTCCCTCTCGTACAACCACATCTAGCTTATCTTCGTAAAGGCGCACACTAAATTCTGTACCGAGCGCTTTTGCTATCCCTTTATCCGTCATCACCACAAAAGGGGCATTAAGGCTTTTTGCGACGGTAAAAAAAGCTTCCCCCTTCATGAGAGTAATGTGCCGTGCATGACGGCGATAATCTATTTCAAGAGAACTATTTGTGTTTAGAATTACGACTGACCCATCACTTAATTCAATTGTTTTTTGTTCACCGATAGATGTCGTATGCACCTCATTCAGAGACGCATATGGGGAGGTAAACTGAAAATAGCCAATAATAGTCAGACAGGTGATAAATGAGGCAGCGACCGCTCCTTTTAGCAGAGGGTGAAAAACGGGCTTCTTGAGTACCGCCTTGGCATTATGTAATGAAGATATATCATCATCAGTTTGAAAAAGATCGGTCTCTTGATGAAAATGATCAAGTTGCTGCCACAAGCCGGACAAACGATCATAAGCTTGCTTATTTTGTTCCGTTTTCTGATACCAAGCGCCAAATTTCTGACGCGTTTCAAGGGATATCTCCCCCTCATCGAACCGCATGATCCATAAAGAGGCTTCTTCTTCAGCCTTCTTTACATTCGGCAATGGGATAATATTTTGATCTGTCATTGCCTATAACTTAATAACTGTACCCATCTCATGGAGGAGAGGCTATTTACTCATAGCTCTCCTTTCTGATTTTACGTGTTCAGGTAGGGCCCCGAACTCTGAAACATCATATCCACATTTACGCAAATGAGCATTACATAAAATCAATGCCGATGCGACTCTCTTTTCAACCGTACTTACTGATACACCTAATTTTGCCGCAATTTCTTTGAATTTTAACCCCTCAATTTTCTTCAAGATGAGAGCATGTCGACATTCCGGAGAGAGAGTGGCAATGGC
>JBCCMT010000325.1:0-2743 GCA_039026195.1 Pseudomonadota bacterium
AAGTCTTAGTTTTTTCGCATTTCCGGACGGCCAACCGCACACACTTGGCCTGGAAATGCTCTAAAGTTCAACTTTTCGGGTTAGCGATTGGCCGTCGGCATAGAGCGAAATAAAAATAGCGGTATAGGCTCGCCGTTGCCGTCTGATAACATATGACAAAATATGAAAGGGATGGATTCCCCTCTCTCTAAAGCGCATCGCGGATAAAGCCTGCCCCGTACTTGATACGGGGTGTGTGCGGTTATCCGCAAAAGATGCGTGGCAAAACAAGACATGGAAGCGTCGTCCCGATTCTGAATGATGCGACGACGCTTTAAAAGGGTCTTTGCCTCTCATCAGAAACACCTATACTTTCTTATACATATTGTTTCCTGTATGAGAGATATTCACTGTGACACGCAAAACCCCTTCCCCTAAAATCACCCAGGCGGTGGAAAATACGATCAACCCTCAGAGCTTACCTTATCTCTTCTTTTTCGTCGCATTGGCGGTTTTGCTTTTTTATATTCTCTGGATTGCCCAAAGCGTACTTGTCCCCCTGGTGACAGCGGTGTTTCTCGCATTTCTGATCATGTCAGTCAAACAAGCCATTCGGCAAACCCCGGTCGTTGGCAAATATTTGCCGGGTAGTGTGAGTTTTGTCCTCTCCTTTATCGTCATTATGTTTACGATTATTTTCCTTGCACTTATCGTTCGAGAAAATATAGGGGCTGTTCTTGAAAAGGCCCCTGAGTATCGGCAGCGCCTGCAAGACCTTGCCACGAATATGGTAACATGGGCAGAGACTATTCCTTTTATTCCTCAAGATTTTTTGTCTGCATTGGCTGAAATTATCGAAGGGGTGGGGAGCGGTATTATCATGGAGACGGAAGACCCCGCCGCAACAAATCTAGATACGGCAACCACGCACGAAAACCTCACCCGTCAAGCCTTTAGCTTCGTCCAAGACATTGTTGGAAATTTCACTACAGCGGTGGGGGGGCTATTGGGCAGTCTTATCACAACCTTTCTGTATACAGTTTTTCTGCTGATTGAGCGGGGCCGGTTTATCAAGAAAATCGGCTTGATGGTGAATGAGCAAAATCGAGACGGGTTTGCCCAGGAAATCCTTGACGATATTGGGGGGCTGGTCCGCACTTATATCTCCATCAAAACGCTGATTAGCTTTATTGTCGCCATGATTTCCTTTTTGATCATGACAGCGTTGGGGACAGATTTTGCAGGCTTTTGGGCCCTAATCATTTTTGCCTTCGGGTTCATTCCCATTGTGGGGGCGGTGATTGCGATTGCCTTGCCGACACTCTTAACTCTTATCCAGCCTGACGGCGGATTGGCAAAAGCCGCCCTCACCCTCGTGCTGCTCACCGCTGCAGAACAAACTATTAGCTCATTTGTGGAACCCCGCCTCATGGGGCGATCCTTAAACCTATCGCCTTTGGTTATTCTTCTCTCCCTTGCCACGTGGGGAACCTTATGGGGGTTTCCAGGTATGCTCCTCTGTGTACCGATCACGGTGACATTTTTAATTATTCTCTCGCAATTTGAGCCAACGCGACCCATTGCTATTTTACTCTCTGACAATGGAGAGATCGCTCCCCTCAAAAGAGGGAAGACAAAAGTTGAGCCAACAGCCGCCTCTACCTCACCATAAGATCCGCAAGGGCTTTGGCTTCAGCCTCTCGGCCGGACCCCCGTCGCCAAGCCAGCCCTAAATCGCGGGAGGGGTGACCGCCTTGGGCATCAGACACAGCTAAGGTTGTAAGCCCTGCGGCCTCTGCCATCCCGCTCTTTACCGCCAATTGCGGTAGTAACGTCGTGCCAATCCCCGCCCGCACCATTTGAGTTAGGGTGAAAAGACTTGTCGCGCCGAAAGTTTCTGCCGTGTCTCTAGTCTGCAAGTTACACGCAGATAATGCATGATCTCGCAAACAATGTCCGTCCTCTAATAATAAAAGATGCTCTTTTTCTAAGGCCTTTGTCTGTATTTTCTTTTCTCGGCTTAAAGGGTGATCCGGCGCACAGGCAAAAACAAAATCATCTTCTGCGAAAATCAATGTATCCAGCCCCTCCGCCTCCACCGGCATGGCGAGGATGGCCATATCAAGCCGGCCAGCACGTAATCCGTCCACCAATTGTTCCGTAAGCTCTTCCCTCAGATATAGACGCAAGTCCGGATAATGTGCCTTTAGAGAGGATAAAACCTGCGGCAATAAAAAGGGGCCAATGGTGGGGATGACCCCCAACCGCATGTCCCCTGTTAGCGGCGCCCGGGCTTCTGCGACCCGCACCATATCTCTGGCAAGGCCTAAAATTTCTTCTGTGCGCTTCAAGATATCTTCGCCTAAGGGCGTAAGCCCAAATTGACGGGAAGATCTATCCACCAAGGGCGCTGCCAACACCGTCTCAAGTTCTTTAATGCCAGCAGAAAGGGTAGATTGGGAAACAAAGCATTCGTCAGCCGCACGGCTAAAGGATTTGTTTCGAGAGACGCTTTCAAAAAATTGAAGCTGACGCAAGGTTGGGTAGGCCATAAAGATAACATTCTCTATCGAAAAAATCGATCATACATCTGTAAATTATCTATTTGATTGCACGAGCGCAAGGGCCCATATCAATCTTGTGAAGGGCAAACCTGCCCTTGCGCAGCTTAAAAGATTTTTTTGATGGAGACCGACATGCTTGGCATTGGTGATAAACTACCCGACTTTAACGTAACAGGTGTGAAGCCGAAATTTAACAATAT
>JBCCMT010000326.1:0-2725 GCA_039026195.1 Pseudomonadota bacterium
CCGTCGAAGTCAGTTACGATGGCGGTGATTTCCAGACAGTAGATCAATTCAACTTTGACAGCGGTTCACGAACATATGTTGGAGACCAAACAGGTCAAAGTTTTGGGGAAGATTTCTCCACAATGGCCTATAATTTAGACGGAGAGGCTTCAACAGCACAAGTTCGTATTACGATGTCTGCCACTGGGAATGATGAAACCATCCAGATGGATGAAATTCGTTTTGATGGCGAGTCAATTTATACTGATACAGCTACAGATGGAGACGATCTCTTTTTAGCTGTTGCTGGTGATGACACTGTAGATGGAGGAGCGGGTTCAGACACTGTGGATTATTCTCAAATGGGAGAAGGTGTTGAGGTTTATCTAGGGTCTTCTATGAATTCTGGGGGGGCGCCAACTCAAGCGGAAGCTGGAACAGTGATAAAAGGTAATGGCAATGAAGACCAATTGCTGAATGTTGAAAATGTTATTACGACAGATCATGATGATTATGTCTATGGCAATGGTGAAGGAAATACTGTGCATTTAGGTGCAGGGGATGATAACTTCAACAACCAAAAATCATTGTCTGCTGATGATTATATCGATGGGGGTGCCGATAATGATCGTATCAAAGCTGGTGATGGCGATGACACCCTGATCGGTGGGACCGGTGATGATACGCTGTATGGTGAGGATGGAAACGACCTCTTCATCTATGGGGAAGGTGACGGGTCGGACGTTATCCATGGCGGCAGTGGGTGGACAGATCAAATTCAGATCGAAGGCGGATTACAATCCCTTGGTGAGCTGGGTGTCGACTGGACCATTGAGATTAGTCAAGGGTCTATTCAGTCTCAAACCGAAAGCGGGATTGATCTGTCGCAGGACGCTGATGGTGTGATCACCTTGAGTGATGGGGAAACCATCGAGTTTACGGATATCGAACAGATCATTTAAGAGAATTGATTAAAACCAGCGATGCCATTGCTTGAAAAAGTAATGGCATCAAATTGTTTTGCTTACTGTGAGTTCAGTGCCGCATCGCCCTCAGCGAGGGCTGTCGCTTGATGTTGAATAGCTGTGATCAAGATGCCAACGGTTGCTGCAAGTTCGTAACGGGCACTACGTAAGTCAAATTCAGCTTGGGATAAACTAATCTTTGTATTGACGAGATCTCGCTGTCCATCAAGGACATCGATCACTGTACGTCGACCCGCCCCATATTCTATTTCTAGCCCTTTAACAGCCTGCACCGCCGCTTCAATTGCTAATTCTGCTGCTTTGCGACGGGCGATCGCTGCTTCAATTTCTTGCCAGCTCCGAGAAACGGCTTCTTCGAGGGACAGTTTAAGGCCTTCAATCTGTGCCTCTTGGCTCATAATATTCGCTTTTGTACGTCGAAGGCCCGAGATATTTTGTCCTTGCGCAAAAATGGGCATTCGCATACGAGCGACAAGCTGATATTCATCATCGTCAATATTGGCGCCCATTCCTGCAACAACATCATCCCGGTCCCGTTGAAAATAACTTCCGTCTAGAGACACTTTTGGTGAAAACTCACCTTTGGCAGCGTGATGGGCAAAGCGCGCGGCTGTAAGGCCGTCTTTTGCAGATTGTAGGGACGGGTTTTTATCTAACGCTTTACGTAAAATATCTTGATAGCTTTGATCCTTAAAAATATTATTGCCCGTATCCACCGCAAGGGCAGGGGGAGGGGCGTGGCCTATAATGCGCGCATAATTCGCCTCTCTTGCGGCGAGCGTTGCCTTTGCTTCCTCTAAGGCCACTTGCGCTTGGGCCACGCGCATACGGGCTTGTTCAACGCCGGTTCGGCTTTGGGCGCCCGCTTTCATACGCGCATTTGTCACCTCAAATTGGCGTTCAACCAGTTTGAGATTTGTCATACGATGGCTGACAATTTCCCGCGCGAGAATAACATTGGCATGGGCCTGGCTGGCCTGAAAGGCAACATCTTGCTGTGTTTGCGCAATGGTATGACGGGCTTGAGAAAGCCGCGAGGAGGCCTCCCTATATCGATTAGTGGCCGTAAACCCTTGAAATAAAGGTTGGCTCACGGTGAGACCTAAGGTCAAGCCATCCCGGTCTTCCAAGGTGTCTAAGGTTGAGCTCCGAAGGCTATCATCCGTATAGCTTGCGGACCCCTCGAGGGAGGGGAGAAAACGGCCAATAGCGCCGATGCGGTCAGCCTTGGCCACCCCTTCTTCTGCGCGGGCGAGGTCAATTTGCGGGTTGGTTTTTAAAGCCGCACTTACCGCATCCCCCGCACTCTCCCCCAGGCCAGTGAAAATAATAGTGGGGATGTCTATGCTTTGTGCAGGCGATAATGCATCAAGGGAGGTTTTATCATCCTCCCACCTATCAAAATAGCTTGCGAATAAGGACTGTGCAGATGCCTGCCCCCCCACAGGCAGCGCCACCAAAGATGTTGTGAACAAAGCAAGAAAACGGAACAATTTCAGCGACTCTCAAATATATGATTTTAAGAGAGTATGCCGAAAAACCCTTAATGAATTTACTATAATGGTGTTATTCTAAGGGAGATATGTATATTTTCTTAAACGTGAATTTCTGAAAAAATAATTATATTCAATTACTTACGAGAATATGCTCATCTTATGCGTCGTGTGGGTTGGTTAAAATATTAGGATATATCTTAAAAATACCTCGTTAACCGCAAGGTGATATAGCTGTCATTTTCAAACTCAGCCAGCAAATTGTCC
>JBCCMT010000327.1:0-2718 GCA_039026195.1 Pseudomonadota bacterium
AACTCTTCTAGGGTTTTTGGGTTTTCCGTTAAGCGACGCTCTGTCAAGATATGTTGTTCACGCTCATTTAACTCCCCCATGGCTTCTTGCATCAATGCCATGCGGGTGTCGAATTCGTCATCTTTCACAAGCTGGGTTTCAGCATTCACCGCATTTTCATCGACCAGCCAATCCTGCCACTCAGAGTTCCCATCTCCATCACTCCGCATGGGGGAGTTGAGAGAATTATCTCCCCCCGACATACGCCGGTTCATGGAGATGACCTCATCTTCCGTCACCCCAAGGCGGGTGGCAATGTGCTCGACTTCATCGGGTTTTAGGTCGCCATCATCTACAGCGTCAATTTGACCCTTCAGTTTACGGAGGTTGAAGAATAGTTTTTTCTGCGCAGCGGTGGTCCCGATTTTCACCAGGCTCCAGGACCGTAAGATATATTCTTGAATAGAGGCCCTAATCCACCACATGGCATAGGTGGAGAGGCGAAACCCCTTATCCGGATCAAATTTACGGACCGCCTGCATCAAGCCGACATTACCTTCAGAGATCACTTCCCCCGTCGGCAGGCCATAGCCGCGATAGCCCATGGCGATTTTCGCCACCAGACGAAGGTGGGAGGTAATGAGCTGTTGGGCAGCATCTGGGTCATGATGCTCTTTAAAGCGTTTTGCGAGCATAAATTCCTGATCCTTTTCCAACATGGGAAATTTCCGGATCTCAGACAAATAGCGCGACAAGCCGCCTTCAGGGGTTAAGACCGTGCCTGTTGTTGTGGTCAGTGCTTTTGTCATATTCTACCTCGCCACATGATCTCAACTGATCATAGAGTAAACTTATTTCATGCTCGTATATATTGTATGGAGAAGGAGACGATAAGTTCCCTAACCCCGTTCCGCTCAATAGATGGGTATCCATCTATTCAGATAAAAGAGGGGAAAGGTTACAGTGCAGCAAGACTTTGTAAAAGCGTCATAAAATCCTTAGGGGGCGGGGTTTCAAACCTAAGGGTTTCCCCAGAAATAGGGTGCTCAAACGACAAAATAGCCGCATGAAGGGCTTGGCGTTTGAAGGCTGAGACCACTTTTAACGCCTTTTCCGCTTGGGGGTCTTCAGGGCGTAAGCCAGGAATGCCGGGGCGACCGTAAACCTGATCGCCCACAAGGGGGTGGCCCACATGGCTCATATGCACCCGTATTTGATGTGTACGCCCTGTTTCTAAGCGACATTCAATGAGGGAGGCGATAGGCTCCCCCGGCAGTTTGGCGCGGCCCACCCCATAGCCTTCAAGCTGCTTAAAATGGGTGATGGCTTCTTTGCCTTCAGGACGGTCCCATCCGACAACGGAGATTTTTTTGCGGTCCCCACCACTTCGCGCCAGGGGCAGGTGAATAGTGCCAACGGAGGGGCGGGGACCCCCATGACAAATGGCCACATAAGCCCGTTCAATGTCATGATTAGAAAAAAGATCGCGCAACCCCTGATGGCTGGCATCATTTTTGGCCACCACCATCACGCCGGAGGTTTCTTTATCAAGGCGGTGGACAATACCAGGCCGCGCCACCCCGCCAATACCAGAAAGGCTCTCCCCGCAATGGTAAAGAAGGGCATTCACCAAGGTGCCCGACCAATTGCCCGCCGCAGGGTGGACCACCATGCCCGCGAGTTTATTGATGACGATAAGGTCCTTGTCCTCATAAAGAATAGTCAGGGGAATATCTTGGGGTTTAGGGGCCGCATCCTCCACCGGGGGCGGGGTGAGGATATATTTCTCGCCCCCCCGCAATTTCCAAGAAGGGTCGGTGAAGACCGCCCCATTTCGAGTTAAGGCGCCCCCTTCGATCAGTGCTTTTATCCGCGCGCGCGAGTAAAGCTCGCTTTGATCTGCAAGCCATTTATCCAGGCGAAGGCCCGATTGTTCATCATCAATATCAAAGGTCAAAATGGAGGATGTCATGGAAGATAGGTGATGCTAAAGCGGACAACTTATGTCAAACGGCACTTTCAAAAAAGGCTGATAAAATGAATGATTCTGCACCTAAGCCCCCACCGGCATCCCAAAACCTTATGGTCCTTAAGGGTATTACCTGGGGCCTTGGGGTCTTATTGCTTTTGGGGATGATATTGATCGCGGTGAAAATAACCAGCTCAGAAGGGGAGAAAGAAGCGTCCCTTGATGAGGGGTCTATGCAGCAAGTTGTTTCATCTGCCCTTCCCCCCCTTCCTTTAAGACAAGGGGAGGCTGTTGTGGCCATCAGTGCCGGTGAGGGGCGCATTTTTGTGATTTTAGAAAATGAAACAGCGGTGCGACGAATTGTTTACACCACGTCCTCTTCAATGGACCTTTGGCAAGAATTGCCGACGGTTACAGCTGCGACAGATTAACGGTCTGACGAAACTGTAATGATAAAATGGAATCAGGTGCTTTAAACAGTTAAATGATTGCCTATCTGACAATCAAGGCTGTTTACTCAGCCCAAGCGGGGCGCCGATTTCCCCTCGTTCCCCCTCGACGGCGCCCCGCACTTTTTCTTTCAATTGAAAACTAAGCTTGAATTTTAGCGAGTGATGCTTTGGTTTTCTTCGCGTGATACCAGGCATCCCATGCGAATAGAGCGGCTGCGGACCAAATCAGCCCAAAGCAAATTTGATGGGCAAGGGTGAAAGCCTCCCCATCTAAAAGGCCGATCACAAATTGAATACTGGGCCCGATAAATTGTAAAA
>JBCCMT010000328.1:0-2716 GCA_039026195.1 Pseudomonadota bacterium
AACTGCATGATCCGCCAGATAACCTGCTGCACGAAAATCAAATCCCAGCCGCGGGTCCAGGCAATAATCGCCCTCTCCCGCCATGACATCACCGTTACCCGAAACCTCGCCTCCTCCCGGACCTCTGCCCCAAAAGATTTGACCGCTGCATTATTGGTAATACTGTCAGCGACAGCCGCCCCGATCGCACTATCGGCCCCCGCTGCACGGACATTCGCAGGACGGACATATTGGCTCGCCACCAAGACAGAGGCCGTCACATGCACCACAACCCCCAGCGCAAACATCAACCCAACCGAAGGGTATCGAGCAATCATCACCGCCGTTACGCCGATGACCATCAGGCTTTGCGGTAGAAAATTCATCCATAGTATTTCAGAGATGGTATCATAGGCCCATTTGCCGCGCGTGATCTTACGGACGGTGGCCCCCGCAAAGGTATTCGCGTGCCAATCACTCGAAAACTTTTGAACCTTGGCAAAGGTGTCTTCTAAAAGCTGCGCCATGTTTCTGGCCGCAAGAATATTCCAGACGCGGAAACGGATATTCTTCACCACAAAGAAGATAACCAACACTGCCATATACATATACAGCATTTGATAGGCGAGATCGAAGCCTTGACCTGTATCAATAGCCGTCACAATGCGGTCCACCAGCAGCCCGGCAATAATCGGGAATAAGATGTCCGCAGCGACCATGATGAAAACAAAAACCATCACCAAGGCAAGGCGCCGCGGCTGACTAAACCAATAGACAGCACAAAGCGACATCACGTCTCTCCAAGTGGCTTCAATAGGTTTGTGAGATACGGTTGGATCCGTAGGGGATGGTGTTACGGTCACTATTTTACTCCTGACCTAAGCCTGTCATCGTAAGGACGACTGCTGCATGATCACTGGGGAATTCGCCGGTGGATCCGACCGGCCGGTTCATCGCAATACTTTCCCTTACGGTCATATGACGATGGAGAGAAGGTTCACTGGCTCGCCCGAAAAGAAAATCTATCCTTTTATGCGGAGGTGCTTTAGGATTGAAACGCTCCCCTTGCATTGTCGAAGTGGGGGTAACATCATCTAAGGATAAAAAATTGTTGATTTCAAACAAGACTTGAAACGGCTTTGTTTCTTGTGATGCATTTAAATCGCCGCCGAAGATTACCAATTCCTTTTGACATGCCAAAACCTCTCTTGCCACTTGCTCCGCCTGCTGAACCCGTACTTGTTGTCCTTCTTCATCATGGAAGTGGGTAAAATGGGTATTCAGCAAACGCATAGGGCAGCCATTGACCTCTATATCCACATAGATCCCCCAGCGGTCCTGGTCTTGTGTGTGATCGGCTAATTTGAAAGAACCTGTTTCCGTGGGAGCGCCAGGGGTTAGAATTGCTAAATTGGACCATGACGGAAGATATTGCCCCTTCACACGCCGATCTTTTTGTCTCGCTTTGAAAGAGGTTGGATGCAAGTCAAGCGCATTCGCCATTATTGTTGCTGTGTCAGCGTTACAATCAATACATTCGAAGGCTTCTTGCAGAAACACGACATCCGGCCTTAACGCCAGCAGCCCATCGGCCATCCACCCAAGGCGCGATTCATAATCGCCTTCCCCCTTCCAGGTGTTCAGTGATATGACAGTAAAAACTGATGACATGATATATTCCAGTTAGGCCGCGCGCACACCGCCAACCCAAACACTGCGCACCACAGGCCTATTTTGAAAAAGCCGGACACGAATAAAATCAGCACGCAATCCTTCCCGTAAGACACCCCGATCCCTCAACCCCACACAATGGGCGGCATTCCACGTAACAGTGCCCATGGCTTTTGGAAGTGACCAATCATAAGGGGACTGCGTTAAGCGAAAGGCCGCTTCAATCATACTTCGAGGAACATAATCCGAGGCGAACACGTCCAATATATTTTCTGAAGCGACATCACCAGCGCTCACATTCCCGGAATAAGAGCCACCGCGCATTAGGTTCGGCGCCCCCATGGCCACCACCATTCCCCCTTGATGGGCGGCTTTGGTGGCATCCATGGTGGTGGGAAATTCACTTATAGTGGCCCCAATCGCACGCGCATCATCAATATGATCAATAAGCTGATCATCATGGCTGGCTAATGCTAAATCATGTGTTTTTGCATATTCAGCGATGAAGTGTCTGTTTTTAGGTCCATAGTTTGCTTGATTTTCAATCATCTCATGATAACGAGTTTTAACCTCTTCCTCACTTAGGCCCGCATGGGTGCGCCAATTGTTCAGGTGGCGCTCAAGGTCTGGATATTGCCGTTGGCCGGGGGTATGATCCATCACAGAGAGAAGGCGCGTTAACCTATGGGCTGATAGGGGCTCAAACAGTTCGGGTAAAAACGGGTTTGTGGTTTCACACCGCCAATGAAGGAAGTGGTTTGCCGATAAAAGTCCTTGTATGTCAGCCTCATCAAGCCCTGTCACGAGCCGTGAAAGATTTTCCAAGCGGCGCGCCTCTTTACCTGACCATGACCCTATGGATAAACTGTCAAATACTGTCGTAATGCCAACAGATGTGCAATTCCCATCATGGATGATGGCCGCAGAGATAGGGTCCCAATCCACATTGGGCCGCGGGAAAAAATGCCGCTCTAAATTATCCGTGTGAATGTCGATCAGCCCTGGAAGGATGAAGTCACCCTCCATATCCTCACCGAAGCTTTTATCGGCCACAATATCTTTAAGC
>JBCCMT010000329.1:0-2666 GCA_039026195.1 Pseudomonadota bacterium
GCTTACTGCAGAAATACTTGTAAAACTCGCCACCATTTATGGGGTGGATGCCGCGAGTTTCCATCGGGAGGGTGGGGAGGAAACCAAAACAAAATTAGAGGAGATTTTACGCGACCCACTTTTTAAAGATCTCGACCTCCCCATGGGAGAAGTGGGGGATCTGGTGATGGCCACCCCCAATATGGCAGAAGCTTTTCTTCGTCTTTACACTGCGCACCGGGAGGGGCAAATTGCCTTAGCGGACCAACAAACCACCTCCCCCACCAGGACGGACCCTATTGAAGAAACAAGGCGTTTTTTACTCCGTCATCACAATTATTTTCCTGTGCTTGATGCAAAGGCGGAGCGTATTGCCGCGAAGGCCCAGGGCCTTGAGGGTCTGACGCTGCATCTGAAGGAAAAACACGGCCTCACCGTGAAGCGGCGCCCCCCGGACCTGATGAATGGGATGGTCAGATGGTTTGAGCCCCATCGCCGGGAGCTTTCTTTAAGTGACACCCTTGATCGGGCGAGCACGGTATTTCAAGCGGCCCTTCAAATTGCGTATCTTGAGCTTACCGGCGAAATAGAGGCAGCCCTTTCGGAAACAACATTTCAAGATAACAGCAGCTATCTGATGGCAAAACGCGCCTTAGCCAATTATGCGGCGGGGGCCATTCTTCTTCCCTACACATTTTTTTTTAAGGAGGCTGAAATTCGTCAATATGACATTGAAGCCTTAGGCAGACGGTTCGGGGCCAGTTTTGAGCAAACGGCCCACCGCCTGACCACCCTTCAAAAACCAGGGTCAGAAGGGGTCCCCTTCTTTTTTATCCGTGTTGATCCCGCTGGCAATGTCTCAAAGCGGCTAGATGGCGGCGGCTTTCCCTTTGCCCGGCACGGGGGGTCATGCCCTTTATGGTCCTTACACCACAGCTTTCGTCGCCCCCGCGAAATTGTCACAGAGTTTTTAGAACTGCCCGAGGGGGAGCGGTTTTTCTCTATCTCTCGCACCGTAACCTCCGGCGGCGGGGAGTATGATCGCCCGCAAATCACTCGCGCGGTGGCCCTTGGCTGTCGCATCGACCAAGCCCATCGCTTAGTTTATGCCCAAAATATTGATTTTGATGTGTACCCCCCAACCCCTATTGGGGTCACCTGTCGGCTTTGCCAGCGGGGGGATTGCGCCGCCCGCGCCGAACCCCCCTTGGGCCGCGCCTTGTTGCCTGACGATTACCGGCGGATGAATGCGCCCTTCGGGTTTGCGGATATTTAAGTGAGATGACAAACAAATTGAGGTTAGATCGATATAAAAGCGAAAGTCTCTAAGCCTAAGACTTAACGCCCCTCAAAGGGGTTCAGCTTTTTCAAAAGATATTGCAGGCCCCCGCGGTTTTCCTTGCGGTCCAATTCCTCTTGGCTGGTCAAAAAAGTCGTCTGCACCACATAGCGCACCCCTTCAAAGGGGGGATGACCATGCCAGCTGGTTTCAGACCGGGCAAAGGCGAAAACATTCCCTGCCACCGGGCTGACTTCCTCTGCATAATCATCCATATGCTGATCGCCGTTAAGCGCCCGGATCGCCCCCCCCTCATCAGGGTCCCATGTCTCATTTAAATAAACCAACATGGTACAGATTTTAGAAAGACTATCGTTATGGATACGGCCATCCCCCATTTTAGACAGCTTCCGCACCGTGATCATGCGCGGTTTGTCCCGTAAGTCTAACCCTAACTTATCTGACAAAATCTCCGCCAGCTGCGGTGATTGAAGATCCTCAATCAGGGATTTAAATTTCCCCTCCACCGAAAGCTTCGATAAGGGAAGATAGCCTGTCTTGGTGATATGGGGGTAATCTGCACGGATATCAGCAGCCTGGGCTTGGCTTAGGGTGTTTGAGGCCACTAAATAGGTAAAGGGCTGCGTCCGTGTTTCTCCCGCAGAAAGGGCATCTAAATCGAGCATCAGCCTGCCTTATTGTTACTTTTTATCATCCTCAAGGGGCACGCCGTAAAGCTCAAGTCGATGATCCACTAACCGGAACCCATGCTCTCGCGCGATTTTTTCCTGAAGTTTTTCAATTTCTTCACTGACGAATTCAATCACCTCACGGGTGCGCACATTGATAAGGTGGTCGTGATGGTCATCGGACGCCTCTTCATAGCGGGAGCGACCGTCTTGGAAATCATGGCGTTGCACCACGTCATAATCTTCTAAGAGCCGCATGGTCCGATACACCGTGGCGATGGAGATACGCTCATCAATCGCCGTGGCACGACGGTGAATTTCTTCCACATCCGGGTGGTCATCGGCCTCGGAAATAACGCGCGTGATCACACGACGTTGTTCCGTCATGCGAAGCCCTTTTTCGATACAAAGTTTTTCTAATTTATACATGAATATCACCTAACCCGTTTCGCCAGGAAAAAAATAGAGCAAGCCCAAATTTCTTCATTCTAAGAGGAGGGAAAAGAATGCGCCATTACCACAGCATCTTCCCCTTGCGCATAATAATCTTTTCGGTCGCCTATACGCTCAAACCCTTGTCTTTTATAAAGGGTGAGCGCGGCTTTATTCAAGGTTGAGACTTCTAGAAATAACAGCTTTGCACGTCGATCTTTAAGGGTTTGAAGGGCATGGACCAAAAGCGCCGTCCCAATCCCTTTCTTAACAGCCGCAGGCAGGAC
>JBCCMT010000330.1:0-2631 GCA_039026195.1 Pseudomonadota bacterium
AGTCTATGAAAATAAGAGAAATGCGCTCAAAAACCGCCATAAAGAACAATAGCTAGCGGCTTGACCATGACCCTCTCTTCTCAACATTCACCCTCAGCGGCTGATATTTTACAAACGGCCCAACGATTGGTCATCAAAATTGGATCATCCCTCTTAATAGGGGGGGAGGATGGGCACCCCGCTTTAGATGTCAGCGCGCTGTGCCAGGATATCGCGACCTATCAAGGGCAAGGGAAACAGATTTGTATCGTGTCCTCTGGGGCCGTTGCACTGGGCAGGCGCATTCTGCCCGGGCGGGGAAATGAGCTTTCTGATCGCCAAGCCCTTTCGGCCATTGGGCAAATTCATCTTCTTTCCCTTTGGCAACATCATTTAAACGCTGTCGGGCTTAATGCTGCGCAAGTGCTTTTAACCCCCGACATAACAGAACGACGCACGCGATATCTCAATGCCCGTTCAACCCTGCGGCATCTTTTGGAAGCCGGCATCGTCCCCATTATCAATGAAAATGATACCGTCGCGGTGGATGAATTACGCTATGGCGATAACGATCGACTGGCAGCGATGACAGCGGGCATTATGGATGCAGATGCACTATTACTGCTCACCGATGTTGATGGTATCTACACCGATAATCCTTCTAAAAATAAAACGGCAACCCATATCGCCCACCTCTCGCCCCAAACACTGGCGAATTTGGACACAAGCCTGATGGAAACCGGGTCCAATGTGGGGACAGGGGGGATGGCCAGTAAGATTGAGGCGGGCCGCCTAGCCACCTCTTGGGGGATTCCCACGATGATCAGCAGCGGCCACACCGCCCACCCTTTAGTGAAAATCATCGCGGGCGAAGCAAAAGCCACCCTCCTCTCAGCGTCCCCTGCTCGGACAAAAGCGCGGCGCCGGTGGCTTACAGGGTTACTGGACCAGGACCGACCTGTTATTCATGTGGATCAGGGGGCAGCGACCGCGTTGAAGGAAGGCAAAAGCCTTCTTAAGGTGGGGGTCACCAAAGTGGAGCGTCCTTTTGACGTTGGGGACGTGGTGGCGGTTTTATGTGAGGGCACCCCCATTGGATTTGGACTTGCCAAAACCTCTTCCCCTATGGTGACAGAGGGCAGCGCAAAAATCATTATTCACCGTGACGACTTTGTAGTAGAAGCTTAAAAATGACAGATACAATTGAACAGTTAATCCATGATATGGGCAAAGACGCCCGCAATGCTGGCCGAAAGCTTGCCATCACCCCAAGCGATCTTCGGAAAGCGGGCATCCTGACCCTCGCCGATGGGCTAGAGGCCCGGGTGGACGATATTTTAAGGGCCAACCAACTCGATTTAGAGGCCGGGAAAAATCTATCTGCCGCTTTGCAAGACCGGCTCGCCCTCACCAAAGAACGGATTGAGGGCGCAGCGGCCGGTTTGCGCGTGGTGGCCGAATTGGCTGACCCCGTGGGCAGTGTGATGGATGCCTGGGATCGGCCCAATGGCCTTAAAATTGAACGGGTGCGGATGCCCTTTGGCGTCGTCGCTGTGATTTACGAGGCCCGTCCTTTGGTCACCGTGGATGCCGCTGCTCTTTGTCTAAAATCTGGCAATGCCGTGATTTTGCGCCCTGGCTCTGATAGTTTGCATACCTCTAAAATGCTGGGCGATATTATGACCGAGGCTTTTCACAAAGTTGGCCTCCCCCAAGGCACAGCCCAAGTGGTCCCGACCCCTGATCGGGCGGCGGTGGGCGCTTTGTTAGCGGGGGCCGGTGGGCATGTGGATGTGGTGGTTCCCCGGGGCGGGCGATCTTTGGTGGAGCGGGTACAAAAAGAAGCACGCATCGCTGTGATTGGCCACTTAGAAGGGTTATGTCATCTTTACATTGACAAAGACGCCCTCCCCCAAATGGCCGTGGATGTGACTGTGAACGCTAAAATGCGCCGTACAGGAATTTGCGGGGCCGCAGAAACCGTGTTGATTGACAAAGCTGCCGCTGAAACAATGGTCCCGCAGCTTACCGAGGCCCTTACCCAAGCGGGGTGCGAGGTGCGCGGGGATCAGGCAAGCTGCGCCTTTGATGATCGGATCATCGCCGCCACTGAAGACGACTGGCATACGGAATATTTAGGGCCCATCATCACCATGGGGGTGGTGGATGGGGTCGAAGGGGCCATCCAACATATTGCCCAATATGGCTCCGGCCACACCGAAAGTATTATTACCGAGGATGATGAGGTGGCCACCGCCTTTCTTGCCTCCGTCGATAGCTCCATTGTGATGCATAATGCCTCCACCCAATTCGCTGACGGCGGGGAATTTGGCATGGGGGCAGAAATTGGCATTGCCACCGGCCGTCTCCCCCCCCGGGGGCCCGTGGGCGCAGAGCAATTGACCACCTTCAAATATGTGGTCCACGGATCAGGTCAGACCCGGCCTTAAATATCCTATCAGCCTTCGTTGTTATCCCAGACAAGTCAATTGATCTATCTGGAATAGGTAATAGAGACGAACATTTGTCCAAAAAATAGACATTATGAATTATGGATCCCGGTCTTCTCGATAAAGCTCGAAACCGGGATGACAAATGAAGAAGAATGAATGTAGCCACAGCCGGTTTCGAGCAAGGGAGCTTTTACCGCAG
>JBCCMT010000331.1:0-2601 GCA_039026195.1 Pseudomonadota bacterium
GATTAATCTCTCGCGGTGGGGAGAAAAGATCGCACCGCAAAGGCGGCATTTCTGAAAAGCCAAGCCGCTTTCGCGCCGCTTCAAACCGTTGGGCAATAAGATGCATATAAACCCCCTTTGGCCCATGACCGCGGGACCAGTTCACGTCATAAAGCTTCCCGCCATTCATCTCCCGCAAATGATTCAGCACCCGGTTGGCATAATTGGGGGCAAAGGCCTTTAGCCATTCTTCAAATAACGGGGCCACCTCTTGAGGGAGGCGAAGCACCGTATAGGTGGCATATTGGGCGCCGGCCTCTCGCCCCTTGGTCATTAGATTTTCAAGCTCATGGTCCGACAGACCGGGGATCATAGGCCCTTGCATGGTGCCGGTGGGAATGCCAGCATCCGCTAGCCCCTTAATGGCGGCGATCCGCTTGTCTGGCCTTGGCACCCGCGGTTCCATGGCGCGGGAAAGCTTAGGGTCCAAGGTGGTTACAGAGACCATCGCCCGCACCAACCCCTTTTTGGCCATGGGCGCTAAAATATCGAGATCGCGCAAAATCAAGTCAGACTTCGTCAAAATCGAGACAGGGTGTTGATATTTTGCCAAAACCTCTAAAACACTCCGCATCACCCGTAATTTTTTCTCGATCGGTTGATAAGGGTCCGTATTCGTCCCAATGGCGATGGGCCGCACCTGATAGCGTTTGCTGGACAGCTCTTTTGCTAAAAGCTTGGCAGCCTCTGGTCGAGCGAAGAGTTTGGTTTCAAAATCAAGCCCTGGGGAAAGTCCCAAATAGGCATGGGAGGGGCGCGCAAAACAATAAATGCACCCATGTTCACACCCCCGAAAAGGGTTGATGGATCGGTCAAACCCCACATAGGGACTATCGTTAAAGGTAATAATCCGCCTTATCGGCTCAAGGGTAATGGTTGTGCGCGGGTCCGCCGGGGGCGTATCACTCCACCCATCTTGCTCCCGATACCGGATTTCTTTTTCATATCGTCCCGTTTCATTTGACCGCGCGCCGCGCCCCCGTCCGGTGGTGGGCTTGGTTGGGCGGAAAGACGGGGATGCGACACGGGCCATGGCCTTTTATTTCGCAAAAATAAGAACAAATCAAGAACAAATTTTTCCCAATTTCACCTTTTTACAGGAAGGTTGGTCTGGGGGGTTGTTCTTCCGGGAAAGTCGATCAAGAAACAAATATGATTTCAGTGATCATCCCCACTTTGAATGCGGCGTCCTCTTTGCCGCGCACATTGGCAAGTTTGCTTGACGCCAACCAGCAGGGGGTCATCCGTGAGGTGATTATCTCTGACGGCGGGTCCGTGGATCAAACAAAAGAGGTGGCCCATCACGCAGGGGCGACCTTGATCGAAGGGCCAAAGGGGAGAGGAAGTCAGCTTGCGCAGGGGGCCGCCGCAGCAAAGGGGGAGTGGCTTTTATTTCTTCATGCGGACACACAGCTTGAAAAAGGGTGGCAGGACGAGGCCATGGCCTTTTGTCAGGCGAGCTGTCGCCGAAGGGTTGCTGTCTTTCGATTGAAATTTGATGAGAAGGGCTGGCGTCCCTTTTTAGTGGCAATGGGGGCAAATCTCCGTGCCCGGTTTCTTCGGCTTCCTTATGGGGATCAGGGATTACTTATTTCTCGTGCGCATTATGATCATAGCGGCGGCTTTGCCAACATGCCTCTTATGGAAGATGTCGATATGATCAGACGCCTTGTCCGAAAAGGGGGGCGGGGGGCAATGCATATTCTTCCCGCCGCGGCCATCACATCTGCGGCGCGCTATCGAGAAGATGGTTTCTTTAAACGCGTGCTGCGCAATAGCTATTGCCTCAGCCTTTATTTTCGTAAAGCGTCACCAGACTATATATGGAAAATTTATCATGGGACGGATGAAAAAGCCTTGTCTCGTTATCATGGCAAAGTCGCCCAAAAGCGGCCAGGTGAAAACACGTCTTAGCCGAGATATCGGCTATGGGAAGGCCACCAGCTTCTACCGCCACGCCGTGGCGCGATTGCTAAAGCGGCTCGGCAAAGACCCAAGATGGCATACAACCCTTGCCGTGAATGCTTTGCCATCAGAGCGCTATGCCTGCTGGCCTAGAGCTTTAAATCGGATCTATCAGGGGAGCGGGAACCTTGGGGACCGAATGGGGTTCATCTTTTGTCAACTGCACCCCCATCCAACCGTCATTATAGGCACAGATAGCCCACAGCTAGAGCCGAGGGATATTGCAACCGCTTTTCGTGCCTTGGGGCGCCATGATGTGGTCATCGGGCCTGCAAATGACGGCGGTTTTTGGGGGATAGGGTGGTCCCAGCGCCAGGCGGCCCCAGACCTCTTTAAGGATGTCAGATGGTCCACCGAGCATAGCATGGCCGACACCCTGCGCAGTTTGCCCGCTGCCGCTACCGTCAACATGCTGTCCCCCCATATAGATGTGGATGAAAGGGCTGATTTTGTGGCTTTACGGCAACAGTTCGGACCTTTTCGCTATGGTCCTTGGAACATTAACAAATTTTGAAACTCATTTTCATTATTTCGTAATTGACAATGATTATCACTCAATTCATAAGCATTTGAAGTTAAGAGTGAGAACCACTGACA
>JBCCMT010000332.1:0-2600 GCA_039026195.1 Pseudomonadota bacterium
AAGGTAAATAAGGGCCACATAAGTGCCATAAAGCTTGACAGCCTCTTCCTTAGACCAAGCAAAACCTTGAGCGTCCAATGATGAAATTAAGAACAAAACAAGCATGGCCCGCATGCCGTGGTAACTAAACCGTTCCCATAGATCCACCGAGCATATGAGATATAAAGCTTTTGGATGTCGCTTTTGGGATGCTTCTACCATCCGCGACGCTCGAATAACGCTTTCATACCTGTAAAATATCCACCAAGATTTTTATTTTCTTCAATGGCTACGGCAGAAACAAGGCTTTTAGGAATTTGATTTAGAATTCTATTTGTTCCTGTTGCTAAGAGTTGTAACTGACAGGCGCGTTCGAAGGTATAGGCACGCTCGAGAGTGGCCCCAATCGTCTCCCCAACGCAAATATAGCCGTGGTTACGTAAAGCAAGAACGTTTCTGTGTTCTAGGGTTCTTGCCATGGCTTCACCTTCTTCAGTATCACTCAAGACACCATCATAACTATCTTGATACGCAATATCATCATAAAGAGTTGCTGCGACTTGGCTGCCCTGTTCGTCCAAGCATACATCTTTTTGCATAAGTAAAGCAGATGCGTATGTTGAATGAAGATGGATAATACAAACAGCATCTGGACGCGCTTCGTGGATAGGGGCATGTAAGCACCATGCGGCTGAGTTTGGTGTGCCAATGCCATCTATAACAGTACCAGCACCATTCATAACTAATATATCGTCTTGGTAAATATCACTAAAATGTCGATCACCAGGTGTAACAAGTATAGACCCAGGGTGATCCTCCGATAGAACACTTAAATGATTCCAGGTTCCCTCATGTAAGTTCTCATAAGCAATGATACGGTGTGCAAGGGCAAGATCGGACTTTAACTGCAGGTCTTGATTATGATGGTTTTTCATTTTCATTTATTCTGTATCTATCATAAATAAGGTGAGTGATGCGAACTGTGACAAGATGTAAATTGTATCCAACATACAATATTGTCAAGATTTGTCACTTCTTTGATTCTCCCATACATGCTTTCCATGACAAAACACCAAGATTTAAAATATATTGTTGATGATGCAAAAAACCGATTTCGCTCTGCGAGTGATTTTGCCATTCATAGTTTACGGGAGGCTATTCTCGCAGGGGTGCTCGCCCAAGGAACGCCTCTGCGGCAGGAGGAATTGGCGCGGACGCTTTCTGTCAGTCGGATGCCCATAAGAGACGCCTTGAGGGTTTTGGAATCTGAAGGATTGGTGTCGTTCAAAACCCATCATGGATTTTCGGTGACAAAATTTGACGTTGCCCAAATGGTGGAAACCGCTCGAATCCGCTATAGCCTTGAATCTTTAGCGCTACGTCAAGCTATTCCAAATCATACTGCGGCAAGTTTAGAGGCGGCGAACCATCTATTGGTGGAGCTAAATCAAACAACCCCCTCCCCAAAGGCGGAAGAAACGCACCGCGATTTTCACCTTGCGCTATATCGGCCTTGTCACATGGAAAGGCTATTGTCCTTGGTTGAAACCCACCTTGTGGTGGCAAATCGATATCTACGGCTTGAGACCGTTCATCGAAATGCCACCAATCAAAATGATTATTCACAGCATGTTTCGCTCTATGAGGCTTGCGTCGAACAAGATCAGGAATTGGCTGAAGCCATCTTACATGCTCATATTGTTAAGCCAGCCCTCAAGCTGGCCCAACAAATCGAAGAAAGCCGTTAGGCCATCACGGCTTCAGCCTCAGCTTCTGTCTGTTCCGTAATTTTCTTATACATGTCTGGGTCCGTATCCCCCTCGCTATTAATGAGCAAAATAGAGGAATCTGGGCCTAGGCCTAATTTCTCAGCCGCCTCTGGATGCTCTTGCAAGGCGAGTAAAGCGCCCAGCCCGCAAGCCCCGGTTTCCCCGGAGACGAAAGACGGATCATCGCCAATACCATTTGCAGAAATACGCATGGCCTCAGCTGCGTAACCATCGCTGATCGCCAATGCGGAATGGGCGTAAGGCTTGAACAACAGCCATGGGAGATAAGATGTTTCCCCCACCGCAATCCCAACCATGATCGTTTCATGATCCCCGCCCACGAGCACAGACTTGCCCAACCGAAGGCTTTCTAAAGTTGATGCGGCATTGATAGATTCCAAAAGAACAAATTTGGGGGCATCTTCTCCCCACACCTCGATAAAATAAGACATGATGGCTGCTGCCATACCGCCACAACCCACTTGAAGAAAAACATGGGAAGGGGCGGTGCCCTTTAGCTGTTGCACCATTTCTTCGGCCATCAATGTATAGCCTTCCATGATCCGTTGATGGCAAAGCATATAGTCGGGTGTGGAGATATCTTGGATCAAGCTCCAGCCATTTTCAGTGGCATCCCGTTTCACACGCGCGAAGGTTTCGTCATAATTCGCGTCAATCCTGACGATTTCAGCTCCAAAGTCAGCAATTGCTTTCTCTCGCGATGCTGAAACGACATTCGGTAAATAGATGAGGCATTTAACGCCAAAAAGACGAGCCCCCCAAGCAAGGGAACGACCATGGTTTCCATCAGTTACAGCAACCGCGCAAAAGTCTGTGTTGGCATATTTGCGG
>JBCCMT010000333.1:0-2569 GCA_039026195.1 Pseudomonadota bacterium
AATCCATCACAGAGGGCCGCGAGGGGGAGACTATGAATGGGAAGATTATCGTCTCTGTAACGTCTACAGAGCAAGAGGGGATTATTGAGGTGTTGGATAACGGCAAAGGCTTACCCGAAGAGGGGCAGTCTCGGTTAACCGAACCTTATATGACCACCCGTGTGAAGGGAACAGGTCTGGGTCTCGCCATTGTGCGCAAAGCTGTGGAAGAGCATGGCGGCACATTTACGATCCAAGATGGTGGCCCGGAGGGTGGCCCAGGGGCCACGGCACGCATCGCACTCCCCCTTCATGCCGAACCATCCGATGATCAACCAGCATCGGACAAAAACCAGTCGTCTTTATTGTCAATGTGAGAAGTATAAGTCATGTCGATCGATATTTTAGTTGTAGATGATGAGCAAGATATCCGTGAACTGATTGCGGGTATTTTAGAGGATGAGGGGTATGCCCCCCGCATGGCCTCCGACAGTGATACAGCCTTAGAAGCTGTGCGCGACCGCCTGCCTGCCCTTGCGATTCTCGATATTTGGTTGCAAGGCTCAAAACTTGATGGGCTTGCAATCTTAGAAGAGCTTAAAAAGCTGCACCCGGATTTGCCGGTGGTGGTGATTTCAGGCCACGGGAATATTGAAACCGCCCTGGCGGCTATTCGTAAGGGAGCCTATGACTTTATTGAGAAGCCGTTTAACGCCGATAAGCTTATTCTCACCGTTTACAGAGCTTTAGAAACAGCCTCCCTCCGGCGTGAAAATCTAGATCTCCGGGAGAAAACAACGGATATCAGCCTGATTGGGGAAAGCCAAGCCATGGTGCAATTACGCTCTATGGTGGATCGGATCGCCGATGCGCGGTCCCGCGTTTTAATCGAAGGTCCTGTAGGGTCTGGTAAAGAAGTCGTGGCTCGGAGTATTCACAAAAACTCAACGCGAAGTAACCGCCCCTTTGTGGTGGCAAGTGCCGCTTCCATCGAACCTGGCCGAATGGAAGAGGCATTGTTCGGCATTGAGGGGGAAGATGGTCGCGCCCGCGCCATTGGCCTTTTAGAACAGGCCCATGGCGGCACATTATTATTTGACGAGATTGGTGATATGCCGCTGGAAACCCAAGGTAAAATCTTGCGGGTGCTGGTGGATCAGCGCTTTACCCGCGTGGGGGGGGTAAGCCCCGTGGCCGTCGACGTCCGTATTGTGTCCACCACCTCCCAAAATTTGCTGATCGCTGCGGAAGAGGGGACTTTTCGAAAAGATCTCTATCATCGGCTTGCCGTGGTGCAATTGGAAACGCCATCCTTGGAAACTCGGCGAGAGGATATTCCAGCGCTGGCGACACATTTTTTAGATGCCCTTGCGGATGCCAGCGGCTTTAAGCGTCGTAAACTGACGAGCGAAGCCGAGGCGACCTTACAAAATTACGGATGGCCGGGAAATGTGCGGCAACTCCGAAATGTCTTAGAGCGGACATTATTAATAACGGGTCGAGACTATAGTCAGGATATTGCTGTTGACCAACTCCCCGAGGAGGTGGTCCGGTCTGGTCCACATCTGCCGGTGGGGGACAGCATTGAACAAATCATCACGCTGCCCTTACGTGAAGCGCGAGAGCAGTTTGAGAGGGAATATTTAATGGCGCAGATCGCCCGCTTTGCGGGGAACATCTCCCGGACCGCCGCGTTTATTGGCATGGAAAGATCAGCATTACATCGCAAATTAAAAGCCCTCGGCATGGTGGGAGATAAGGTTTAAAAACCGGTCTTGACCCCTCAACTAAAAGACTTAACGCAATTTTTCTGATTTCGACATAAAATCAAATAGGGCTTATTATTGTCGCAATGAAAATGTAAAGCGGCGTGTAATATATATTATAAGGGACCATTCCTGTGTCTGAAGACCACCGCCATAAAACTGAAACCTCGAATGAGACTGCCCCTAAAGCGTTAAAACCAAGCGCTATGGCGTCCTTAAGGACGAGTTTTTTAGCCGGTGTGGTGATTGCTGCGCCGCTATTGATTACCATTGGCGTCGTCTACTGGGCGGTGACGGGCCCGTTGGCCAAGCTTGATGGCTTTGTCCAACGGAATATCCCTGCCGCATGGCTCCCCCCAGGGGCCGAGAATATTTACATCCCTGGGTTTGGGGTCCTCTTAGCGATCATATTGCTGATTATTTTGGGGGTGATGACCAAAAACTTTATCGGTCGATCCTTCTTTAACCTGGGGGATCGTTTGCTGGATGCCATGCCGGTTATCCGCAATGTTTATGGGTTTTTGAAAAATGTATTCGAGATGGCTCTTCAGCAGTCGGAGCAATCTTTTAAAGAAGTAGCCTTGGTGGAATATCCACGGCCTGGGGTTTGGGTTTTGTGTTTTGTGGTCACCTCCACCAAAGGGGAGATCAAACATGCCCTTGAGGATTTGGCTGATGACATGACCAATATATTTGTCCCCACAGCGCCCAACCCAACGTCTGGCTTTTTACTTTTTGTACCCAAATCTTCTTTGCGAAAGCTCAACATGACCGTGGAGGAGGGGGCAAAAATGATCTTCTCTGCCGGTCTCGTGGCCCCTGAG
>JBCCMT010000334.1:0-2562 GCA_039026195.1 Pseudomonadota bacterium
AGTTGGCTCTCCCGCCGTTTTGCCGATGGCGCGGTATTTTGCCGAAATAATGGCCAAAGGATGAAGCCCAACAGACCAAGGCTCAAAATCCCGCCCATGAAAAAAATCTCGATCATATGACCCTTTTATCTAAAAGCTGCTCAATTTCTCTTTAAAGCGAAGACAGGCAGAGAAACAATGAAGTGAACAAAGAGTTGACGACGAGCCCCGAGCTCTGCAACTCTTATCGAGAAAGAAACGAGGAAGGCGTCCTGCCTAACTTTTGGGAAAATCATATTTAGAGGATGTTTCAATCAATGACCATGACTCTCATACTTGTGTTACTCGCAGGCTTCGTAGCGGTGGCTTACGGCTATATCACCGCAAAAACAGTGATGAAGGCCCCTGCGGGCAATGACCATATGCAAGAAATAGCAGGCGCCATTCAAGAGGGCGCGAAGGCTTATTTGAATAAGCAATATACCACCATCGCCATTGTGGGCGCGGTGGTTTTTGTCTTGCTGTTTCTTTTGTTTGGAGATTGGGTCCCGCCGGTGGGGTTTGCCTTAGGCGCCGCCCTGTCTGGCGCGGCTGGCTATATCGGGATGCTTGTTTCGGTGCGGGCCAATGTGCGCACGACGGAGGCCTCGCGCCATGGCTTGCAAAAAGGGTTGGATATTGCGTTTAAATCCGGTGCGGTGACTGGCATGTTGGTGGCGGGGCTCGCCCTTCTCGGCTTGGCAGGCTATTTTGGTCTATTGTCAGGCCTCACCGATAGCGTCACCGACCGCCGGGTGATTAATGGCCTCGTGGCCTTGTCCTTAGGGGCCTCGCTCATCTCTGTGTTTGCGCGTCTTGGCGGCGGCATCTTTACTAAGGGCGCTGATGTGGGCGGCGATCTTGTGGGGAAAGTGGAGGCCGGCATCCCCGAGGATGACCCCCGGAACCCTGCCACCATTGCGGACAATGTGGGGGACAATGTGGGCGACTGCGCCGGGATGGCCGCAGACCTTTTTGAAACCTATGTGGTGACCATTGCGGCCACCATGGTGCTCGGCTCTATCATTTTCTTGTCTGACGCAGCCCAGCTGTTCATGCTCTATCCTCTTGCCATTGGGGGCGCGTGTATCCTCACTTCCATCGCGGGTACCTATTTTGTGAAGCTCAGCCAAGGGTCCACCAATGTGATGGGGGCTCTTTATAAGGGCTTGATTGCCACGGGCGTGCTCTCTGTGGTGGCCCTTGCGGTCGTCACGGCGCTGATGGTTGGGTTTGGGGAAAGCTATATGACCTCCACCGGCACCAGCTTTACCGGCGGTGGGCTTTTTGTCTGCGGCATCATCGGTCTTGTGGTCACCGGCGCCATTGTGTGGGTGACGGAATATTACACCGGCACTGAATTTCGCCCGGTGAAGTCTGTCGCCAAAGCCTCTGAGTCCGGTCACGGCACCAATGTGATCCAAGGCTTGGCGGTGTCCATGGAGGCGACCGCTCTCCCTGCGCTCATCATTATGGTGGGCATTGGCATCACCTTTGGCCTAGCTGGACTTTACGGGATCGCCATTGCGGTGACCACCATGTTGGCCTTGGCGGGCATGATTGTGGCCCTCGATGCCTTTGGTCCGGTAACGGACAATGCGGGCGGCATCGCAGAAATGGCGGAGCTTGATAGCTCCGTCCGGGAGACCACCGATGCGCTCGACGCGGTGGGGAACACTACCAAAGCGGTGACCAAGGGCTATGCCATTGGCTCCGCCGGTCTTGGGGCCCTGGTTCTCTTTGCGGCCTATGCCCAAGACATTGCCTATTTCACTCGAAACGTCGAGAAATATCCTTTCTTTGACGGCGTCGTGGTGAATTTCGGTCTGGATAACCCTTATGTGATCATTGGCCTTTTTGCGGGCGGGCTATTGCCTTTCCTCTTTGGGTCCATGGCCATGCAGGCGGTGGGCCGGGCGGCCAGTGCCATTGTGGAAGAGGTCCGTCGTCAGTTCAAAGACAAGCCTGGCATTATGGCGGGGACGGAGAAGCCTGACTATGCGCAAGCGGTGAACCTTCTCACCGGGGCGGCCATTAAAGAAATGATCGTGCCCAGCCTTCTGCCCATCCTAGGGCCGATTGTGTTGTACATCATTATTGGGGTGACGGTGGCCAGTGGCGATGGCGGTGCACAAGCAGGGGTGAACGCAGCCCTTTCCGCTGTGGGGGCCATGTTGATGGGCGTGATCATCACCGGTCTATTCGTGGCGCTTTCCATGACCGCCGGGGGCGGGGCATGGGATAACGCCAAGAAATATATCGAAGATGGCAACCATGGCGGTAAAGGATCAGAGGCTCATAAAGCGGCCGTTACTGGCGACACTGTAGGTGATCCGTATAAGGATACAGCGGGCCCGGCGGTAAATCCCATGATTAAGATCACCAATATCGTGGCGCTTCTGATGCTGGCCTTCTTTGCCGGGATGGGCGCATAATCTTAATTGCATCATAAATAACCGAAAAAGGGCAGCTCTCGCGCTGCCCTTTTTTATGGATGGAGTTTTAGAGAAGCTGGTCAAGGCAAGAGACTTACCCTACCTATAG
>JBCCMT010000335.1:0-2549 GCA_039026195.1 Pseudomonadota bacterium
ATGCTCCATGGTGGATGAAGAGTTGGGCCGCGACCTCCTCTCCTTTGGGGCGCCTGTTCTGGTGCTGGGCGACCCTGCGCAATTGCCCCCCGTCAAGGGTGGCGGCTATTTCACCGACGCCGAGCCTGATGTCATGCTGACAGAGGTGCATCGTCAAGCAGCGGATAATCCTATCATCCAGCTCTCCATGGCCATCCGTGAAGGGGAGCTGCCGGAGACGGGGGATTATGGCGCGGCCAAGGTGATCTCAAAACGAGATCTTGATCCCGACGCGGTAATGGCCGCTGACCAGGTCCTGGTGGGGATGAACCGCACTCGCGCCCGTTATAATGAGCGCCTGCGTGAACGGCAGGGCTATGACGGGGATGAGCCATGGGTAGGCGAGCGCCTTGTCTGCCTCCGGAATAATAAATCAAAAGGCCTCTTGAATGGCGGGATGTGGACAGTGAAAACCCGCCACGGGCGTAAGGGGGGTAAGCTCCGCCTAGATGTAACCCCGGAGGATGGCGGCCGTGCCACCCGCGTATCAGTTCTGCCAGACTTTTTTAAGGGGAATGCCGCCAATATTCCATGGGCGAAACGGCGGAACTCGGATGAATTTGATTTTGGCTATGCCCTCACCGTGCATAAATCCCAAGGCAGCCAATGGGATGATGTCATCCTGTTTGATGAAAGCTATGCTTTCCGGGAAGATCGCCTCAAATGGCTTTACACCGGCGTCACCCGCGCAGCGGAGCGCCTGACCGTGGTGCGGTGAGAATGAAGGGTCTCTCCCCTCACCCAAAGCCTGCTAATGCAGCCTTCGACCTCTCCCAAGGGAGAGGTTTTCTTTCTGCTTTTCCCCGCCTCTCCCTTGGGAGAGATTGGTCTGCCCACAATTTATCCCTTGATAGGTGTAAACCTCTCCCTTGGGGAGAGGTCGACATCTTTGATGTCGGGTGAGGGGCATATCTCATGCCCTTCCCCTTATCCCCCTACACACCCCCCACGGACCCTTGGATTGACCTCCTCCATGAAGATGAAAGTTTTCTGATTTTGAACAAGCAGGCGGGTTTGCTCTCTGTACCCGGCAAGACAGAGCCCGATTGCCTTGAGTCTCGGGTGCAGGAGGTCTTTCCCGATGCCCTCACCGTTCACCGGCTCGACATGGCCACCTCTGGCGTGATGGTCATGGCCCGGGGCAAAGATAATCTTGCTCATCTACAACAGCAATTTGAACGCAGGCAGACAAAAAAGCGGTATATCGCTGAGGTCTGGGGTGAGGTGGCCGAAGACAGTGGCACCATTGATGCCCCCCTCATTTGTGATTGGCCCAACCGCCCCTTACAAATGATTTGCGAGGAACGGGGGCGGCAAGCGGTAACCCATTGGAAGGTGATCTCCCGAGGTAGTCACCGCACGCGGCTCGCACTTACCCCCATCACCGGAAGGTCCCACCAATTGCGGGTGCATCTTCAATCCATCGGCCACCCGATTTTGGGGGATGAATGGTACGCCCATGAAGAAGCGCAAAAAGCTGCAAAGAGACTTTTATTGCACGCAGAATGGTTAAGCTTTACGCACCCTCAAGCGGGGAGAGAGGTGATGTTTGAGGCACACGCACCATTTTGACCCCTAACCCAAAATAGGCAATACACGTATTTTGACCTCTCCCTATGGGAGAGATCGACATCTTTGATGTCGGGTGAGGGCATTAAGCCGCGTAGAGTTTTTTCCCCTTCTCCGCTAAGTCTCTCAACTTCGCGGGCGGGGCAAACCGCTCCCCATATTTCTGGGCGAGGCTTTCTGCGGTGCGCACAAACTCTTCCACGCCGATGGTGTCAATATGGCTCATGGGCCCACCGGTCCAAGGGGCAAAGCCCCAGCCAAAAATGGCGCCCAAATCCGCAGACTGCGGATCATGTACCACATCTCGGTCATACATATTCGTTGCCGCCACAAGCTGCACATAGAGGAGGCGTTCTTCGACTTCCTCTGGCGTTGGCTGATCATCTTTTAACGGATAATGGTCCTTCAGTTCTGGCCAAATATGCTTCTTCCCGCCATCCTCTGGATACTCATAAAAGCCCTTGCCGACTTTCTTGCCCTTCCGGCCCAGCTTCTCCACAAAGGTTTCAAGGAGATCTTCCACCCCGGTGGGTTGATAGGCATCGCCCAGCTCCTTTTGCGCCGCCCGCTGAATGGAGAGCCCCAGCTCCTGACTGGTTTCGTCCATCAGTGCCAAGGGCCCCACAGGCATCCCCATAAAGACGGCGACATTATCGATCAGGGTGGGGTTAATCCCCTCTGTCACCATCAACGCCGCCTCGTTTAAGTACGGTACGACGACGGAGTTACAATAGAAGCCGCGCGCATCGGAGACCACAATGGGTGTCTTTTTAATCCGGCCCACATAGTCGAGCGCCACCGCCAAGGCCTTATCCCCCGAGCCCGCATGGGGAATAATCTCCACCAGGGGCATTTTATCCACAGGGGAGAAAAAGTGAATGCCGATAAACTGATCCGCCCGGGAAGAGTTTTTTGCTAAATTCCCAATGGGGATTGTAGAG
>JBCCMT010000336.1:0-2543 GCA_039026195.1 Pseudomonadota bacterium
AAACGCAAAATAAGATATATTTTTCAGATAAATACTATATTTTATTCGATATTGAAAATAGACTGTTTTTATTCAATATCCAAAACAGTTTTCGATGAAAGAGAAATCGATGAAATTTCTACGTTACGGCCCAGTGGGGGAAGAAAAACCTGGTATTTTAGATCAACAGGGCAATGTGCGCGATGTCAGTGCCCATGTTTCGGACTGGTCTGGTGATGCGTTAGACCCCTCTCATTTAGCAACTTTCGATCAGGCGAAGATTGAAGCTTGCCCCTATGTTGAGGGCACCCCGCGGCTTGGCCCTTGCATCGCGGGCACACGGAATTTTATCGCCATTGGGCTTAATTATGCAGACCATGCAGAAGAGGCCGGTATGCAAACGCCTGCTGAACCTGTGATGTTTTCAAAAGCCCCCTCTTCTATTGCGGGGCCAACCGATGATTTAGCATATCCCAAGGGGGCCACCAAACTTGATTGGGAGGTGGAGCTTGCCATGATTATCGGGAAAGCGGCTTATCAAGTTGATGAGAAAATAGCATTAGATCATGTGGCTGGGTTTTGTATCTGTAATGATATTTCAGAGCGGGCGTGGCAATTAGAAGGTACCGGTCAATGGGTCAAAGGGAAAAGTGCCCCTGGGTTTGGCCCCTTAGGCCCATGGTTCACGCCGCCCTCTCACATCCCCGCGCTTAATGATCTTGACTTAAACTTAAAAGTGAATGGCGAGATTAAGCAAAAAGGGTCTACAAAGACAATTCTTTTCCCGCCCGCTTTTCTAATTTCTTATGTCTCTAGATTTCTTCAGTTGGAGCCAGGGGATATTATCACAACGGGTACCCCCGCAGGTGTAGGGATGGGGATGAAACCACCACAATTTCTTCAAGAAGGTGACGTGATCGAAGCGGCCATCACAGGTCTTGGGCACCAAAAAACAAGGGTCGTTTAACATGACAGCGAAAGTTCTCCATCTTCACCATGATGACAATGTTGTGGTTGCTCTCGATCCCATTGATCAGGGACAATATCTTCCACAATATGATGTGCACACTTTAAATCCTATTGAGTCAGGGCACAAAATTGCCCTAGGGGATATGAAGGCTGGTGACCATGTGGTGAAGTTGGGGGTCGTCATTGGCATTGCGAAAGCTGATATTCAAAAAGGGGAACATGTTCACCGCCATAATCTAAAAATGCCAGAGGTGGCGATCACCCATGTGGGCGGCGGCCAGCGGGAGCGTGATCTTCCCCATAATCAATTTAAGGGAAGAACGTTCAAAGGATATCGCCGGGAAGATGGCCGTGTGGGGACGAGAAATTTTATCGGCATACTGCCCGTCGTTAATTGCTCTGCGACGGTAACACGTATGATTGCAGACCATTTCCGCCATTTGGACCAGGATAAATACCCTAATGTGGATGGTGTGTTTGCCCTCACCCACCAGCATGGGTGTAGTGTCGCTGCTTTTCCAGAAGGGTATGATTTAATGCAGCGGACCTTAGCAGGCTATGTGCGTCACCCTAATTTTGGGGGAATGGTGGTGATTGGGTTGGGGTGTGAGGATAACCCCGTTGGCGCATTGATGAAAGAGCATGATTTGTCTGAAACGGCGACGCGGAAGATTTTCGAGATTCAATCAGAGGGCGGTACAAAATCCACAGTGCAGGCTGGCATTGAGGCAGTTGAAAAATTGCTTGAGGGGATCAACCAAGATGAACGAGAAGAAGTATCGATTAGTGAATTGACTCTGGCCTTGCAATGCGGCGGCTCCGACGGATTTTCAGCGATCGGTGCTAATCCTGCCCTCGGTGTGGCTTCAGATTTATTAGCTGCTGCGGGTGGGTCATCCATCTTATCAGAGACGCCTGAGATATTTGGGGTCCATCATCTTTTAAAAGCCAGAGCGGTCAATTCCTCAGTTGCGTTGGAGGTTGATCAATTGATAGATTGGTGGTTGGACCATGCCAAACGCTGGGACGGGTCCTTAGATGATAACCCTTCAGAGGGAAATGCAGAGGGTGGATTGACCACGATCATTGAAAAGGCATTAGGGTCAGCGTCAAAGGGGGGGCATGGGCCCTTAATGGATGTGCGCCGTTACGGGCAACCGTTGAGGGAAAAGGGTCTCACCTTTATGGATTCTCCTGGTAATGATTGGGTCTCTGTCACCGGTCAGGTGGCCACAGGGGCAAATATTGTGGCCTTCACCACAGGACGGGGGTCCGTCTTTGGTTGTCGTCCCGCGCCGAGTGTAAAGTTGGCCACCAATAGTCGTCTTTACAGCCGAATGGAAGATGACATGGATATCAATTGTGGCCCCGTTGTGGAGGGGGAAATCTCTCTTGTCGAAAAGGGGTGTGAAATCTTAGAAATGCTCATCGAAACAGCATCGGGAAAGCTCACGAAAAGTGAGGAGCTTGGCTTTGGTCAAGAAGAAATGTCCCCATGGGTCATATCCGGAACAGTTTAACGGGGCCGTTCCTGCTTTTGCCCGACCCCTCATTGCGCTGATCGCTACATCTTAAGCGGTTTCACCTTCGATAAG
>JBCCMT010000337.1:0-2526 GCA_039026195.1 Pseudomonadota bacterium
AGCGTTCGACGCAAATTGGATCATCGAAGAAATGAATGAACGGGGGGCACAGATCGTTATCTCCCAACGTCCACAGCGCAGGCAACCCCTGTCTATCGATGAGGAAATCTACAAATGGAGACACCTCGTCGAGAACTTTTTCGCGAAGCTCAAAGAGTTTAAAGCCATCGCACTGAGGTGTGAGAAGACAGATAGAAACTTCAAATCCATGATCTTCGCGTGCGCCGCAGTCATCAACTCAAGGTGAATCTCAACAAGCCCTAGAGTAAACTTAAGACAGTTTGCTCTAGAACTTGATAGAGCTTTCAAAAACGATGGCCGCCGCATTTTCGGCACCGCCTAGGGCATCGCTTTTCTCACTATCTACAATTTGGGCCGCCGCCCCCAAGGTCACCCCATGATTAAAGACATAGGAAACCCCCGCTTGCGCTGTTTGGGTTTGCCGGTTGAGCCCCAAGGGGGAGAAAGCACTTAAGTCGTCTGGTCCCACCAATAAGGCTGCATCCCGTTCCGCATCCGCCGCGCCGTAGCCGAGCATGAAGTTCCATTCTCCCGCCTCATAGGTCACCCCAGCGTCAAAGGCCAAATAATCTTCGTCCCGATCTTCGTTGAGCCCTGCATTGGTACTTTTTAAAGAGCCGCCAAAGGTCAGATTGCCATAGGAAAGATTGAGCCCAAAGGCATAGGCCTGATAGTCACCGAACAACGGATCAATCATGGACCCAATATTTGATAAGGTGGCGCCATTATCCTCTGCGGAAACATAGCTTGCGCTGAGCCCAAAATCTAAGGGGTTGTTCCCAATATCCACCGTATTCTGATAGTAGAGGGCCGTTTCGAGCACATCTTCCCATGCCTGATCTGCAGACACCAAAAGACCCTCATTGTCTAAGGCAAGTCCACTAAAGGGGACGCAAGCATCCTCACCACAAGCTGAAAGCTCAGGAGCATAGGACACCCCCAATTGCAGCTGACCAATCACCCCGCCCAAAAACCCGGCCGGCGGCATGTAGCTGACCTTTGTGGACTGACCGGAAAAATCATTGATGGTATGAACGTCATTAAGGCCCGTCAAATCTGTGCGCCAATCATTCACCCCCACAGCCCGGAAAATGGTGGGTGACGTCACAGACAGGCGGCTCGCCACCCCTTGGTCACGGCCCACATGCAAACTGCCAAACCCGCCCCGCGCGAAAAGATAAGCGCCTTCTAAAAAGACATCTGCCCCTTCAGGTCCAAAACCGCGGGAGCCGCCGGATAAAAGAGAGGAATAACGGCCCGCCGCGGGGCGTCTGACGCCCATATCCGCATCGGCCCGTAAAGAGGCAGCGGCCCCAAGCTCCAGCCCATTGGCAAAGACGGTGGAGGTGGTGGCCTGAAGCGCTGCATTGGCATCACTTTTCAGCTCCCCATCCACAGAGCCGACAACCACGCTGATTTCACCGGTGACGTCAAGGGAGGCAGGTTCGTCCGCTAGCGCAGAGGGGGTGGACATTCCCAAAATGCCAAGCAAAGCCATGGCACCAGACGCAAGCTGGGCAGCCTTTTTTTGCCGACAATGTGACATGGGCATCGTCACAACTGGAAATACCCCTCTCGTTAAGAATTATTCTTTATTCATAATGGCGCCTATGCCTTAAAACTTCAAACGATTCTATCGTTTTTTGTGACAATTGAAGAGAATAGTCTTCAACCGTGACGTGAAAGACACGTAAAGTTAACAAAAGCAAGAAACACTCCCCATTGACGGGCCAATTTAAGGCTTTAGGTTAACAAAAAATCACAATGGATATGTTTATGCGCCCTGACACCGTTCGCTTGTTTAAAATCTTAAGTGTGGCTGGGGCTGCGGCTATTCTTGCCGCCTGTGCCAATACGGGGGGGGACGACCGCAACGCCCCCTTGGTGGAGCGGATGGATGACGGCAGCGTCGGGGCAAGTGTTAATCGTTATCTGTGGCGGGCTTCCTTAGATACCATTGATTTTATGCCCCTTGATAATGCGGACCCCATCGCCGGGGTGATCACCACAGAATGGTACGCCAACCCCACCGTGCCCAGTGAACGGTTCAAAGCCAATGTGTATATTCTCGACACAGCCTTGCGAGCGGATGCGTTGCGCGTGACATTGTTTCGGCAAGAAATGACTGATACCGGCTGGATTAATGCCGCCACCAATTCAGCCACTAGCCAAGAAATTGAAAATGCCATTCTCACCCGCGCGCGGGAATTACGGCTGAACAGCCTCGACGGCTAAGCTCCACGCTTTCTTCTTTTTGCTCATAAGGCGGGTCGACTAACCCGCACCGCCTTTACCCTTGCCCTTGCTTTCCGCACCGGGCAGAAGGAAAACTAACTCTCAAGTAAATTTTAAAAGAGCCCCTATCATATGGCCAATTACCCCTTTCGTGCCGCTGAAGATCGCTGGCAAAAGCAATGGGATGAACAAAACGCTTTTGCCACCGAAACATCCTCAGATAAGCCTAAATATTATGTGCTGGAGATGTTTCCCTACCCTTCCGGCCGC
>JBCCMT010000338.1:0-2526 GCA_039026195.1 Pseudomonadota bacterium
CCCCACTTTAATTAATACCGGATCAGCATGGGAAGTATCGCTAGCGATTGTGGGGGGCGTTGAATAGTTTTCCACAATGGTTTCCGCAAAAGCAAAAACAAGGATGATAGCTCCACAAAGGGAGGTGAGGTTACGCCACGAATAATGATCCAAAGCAGCATTCACAATCATGGCCACATATTCAAGCCCCTTGGGCGCTTCTTTATGCGCCTGAACTGTTGCTGACATGCTGGTTTTCATCGTTAAGTCCCACCGGAGTAAATTTATAATTCTTGAAAGTTGTAAAAATTAACACTTTGGTAACTTTTTAGTTGCGGGGGATGTCACAAAAGTCAATCCTAAACAAATGGGGAATGGCAGTTTCGTGATCCTTCCGAAGGTTTATTTGACTTCGAAGGGGGGCTTTCTTATCTGTGGCCCACTCTATAATTATGTTTGATAATTCCTCCTTTTTTCCTTGAAGGATTATCTCTAAAACTCCGCCTCTTCGGCACTTATAAGCGAATGATCCATGGCTAAAAAATCTCTTGCCTCTCGGCTTTTCGGTTCTTCAACGGAACGACGTGTGAAACCTTTCAGCAAAAAAGCGGCCGCCATTGGCCAATTGGCAGATGACATGGCGGCCCTCTCTGATGAAGATATTATTGCGAAAACCGGTGAATTTAAGCAGCGCTATCAGGACGGTGAAACCTTAGATCAGCTTCTGCCGGAGGCTTTTGCCCTTGTGCGAGAGGCAGCGACCCGGGCCCTCGGGCTTCGCCCCTATGATGTCCAATTGGTGGGGGGCATGGTCATCCATGGCGGCAATATATCGGAGATGAAAACAGGGGAAGGGAAAACCCTTGTGGCCACCCTGCCCGCCTATTTAAACGCCCTTACGGGCAAAGGCGTTCATGTGGTCACCGTGAATGATTATCTGGCTCAGCGGGACGCTGAATGGATGGGCAAAGTTTATAGCGCCCTGGGATTGACCACGGGGGTGATCGTTCATGGACTGAATGATGATCAACGCCGGGAAGCTTATGCCTGCGATATCACCTATGCCACCAATAACGAGCTTGGGTTTGATTATCTTCGCGATAACATGAAGCAACGTATTGAGGATATGGTCCAGCGCGGTCACCATTTTGCCATTGTGGACGAGGTGGATTCTATCCTTATCGACGAAGCGCGGACGCCATTGATCATTTCTGGCCCCACAGAGGATAAATCAGACCTTTACATCACCATTGATAAATTCATCCCTCAGCTTACCGATGACCATTATGAGGTTGATGAGAAGAGCCGTACCGTTCAGTTAACTGATGAGGGAAATGAGTTTTTAGAGGACCTCCTCCGTGAGGCGGACCTCTTAGAGGGGGAGCAACTTTACGAAGCGGCGAACGTGTCCGTTGTGCACCATGTACAAAATGCCCTGCGGGCCCATACCATGTTTCAGCGGGATAAAGACTATATCGTCAAAGAGAATAAGGTCGTCATTATTGACGAGTTCACTGGCCGGATGATGGAGGGGCGGCGTTGGTCTGACGGGCTTCACCAAGCGGTGGAAGCCAAGGAAAATGTGGCCATCCAGCCGGAAAATGTGACCCTTGCCTCCATCACCTTCCAAAATTATTTCCGTCTTTATGAAAAGCTCTCCGGGATGACGGGGACGGCCCTCACCGAAGAAGGCGAATTTCAAGATATCTATAAACTTAGCGTCTTTGAAATCCCCACAAATATGCCCATCGCCCGAGAGGATATCGACGATGAGCTTTACATGACCGCGCAAGAAAAATATCGCGCCATTGCCGCCCAAATTGCAGACTGTCACCTTAAGGAACAACCCGTCTTGGTGGGGACCGTTTCGATTGAAAAGTCCGAAATCCTCTCAAACCTTCTCAGCGATAAAAAGTTTTGGAAAGAAACCGCCACCACCCTTCGCCAACGGGCAAGTGAGTTAAATGAAAAGAAATTTGCTGACGATGTCGCGCTGATGCAAAAACAGGCCGATGATTTAGAGGCTCTTTCCCGCAAACCCATCCCTGTACCGCATAATGTGCTCAATGCGCGGTTCCATGAACAAGAGGCAGAGATTGTGGCGCAAGCGGGCATTCCCGGGGCGGTCACCATCGCCACCAATATGGCGGGCCGGGGGACAGATATCCAACTTGGCGGCTCTGTGGATATGGAAATTATGACCCAGCTGTCAGAAGAGGATGATGCAGATACCATCACGCAAAAGCGGGAAGAGATTGAAAGCAAGATCGCAGCGCAGAAGGAAAAGGCTCTTGCCGCTGGTGGGCTTTATGTTCTTGCCACGGAACGTCACGAAAGCCGGCGCATCGACAATCAGCTTCGCGGCCGGTCGGGCCGTCAAGGAGACCCAGGGACTACGAAATTCTTCCTCTCCTTAGAAGATGATTTGATGCGCATCTTTGGCTCCGGCATGGAGAAAATGCTGAAGCGATTTGGCATTCAAGAAGATGAGTCCATTGAACACCCCTGGTTTACCAAAGCGGTGGAGAACGCCCAGAAGAAAATCGA
>JBCCMT010000339.1:0-2501 GCA_039026195.1 Pseudomonadota bacterium
CCGTGATGAAGGGGGCCTTCGATAGACCCTTGCAAAAGGCTTCGAGGTCACTGGTTTTTGTTATGATCTGCATAAGCTCGCAACGTTAGCAGATAATGCGTGACAAAGTCACCTGTCTTGAGAGGGGAGGGAGAGAGGAATATCGGCTTGTCTCACTCGATGGATTGGGTTGGCGTTTAATGAAGCTTTCCGCCTCATCCTCTCCTTCGCGCCACGACGCCGAAGATCGTCTCGCCGATGAAGCACGCGCCTGCGGCCTGCCGCTCAGCAGCGAGGCGTTCATCTAGCGTGGATGGGTCTAGCGCCTCAATTTCTGTGCGGCTTGCCACCCCGCTCGCGACAATACGGTCAGCCATAAGGCCAATAATGGTACCTGTTGGTGCGGCCTGCTGCGGAGTCTGCACTACGGCCTCTGCCGTTATCTGGATGTCAGTGGCCCCCGCCTCAGCAAGAATGTCATATAGCTTGAGGCCGATAGCGATATCTGCGCCCTCGGCGGCGACTGTGTCCCAAACGAGGTAATTCGCTCGTTCGTTCAGCGGCAGCGGCGCGCTTGAAGCTGACAAACTTCGATCATGCTCTTGAATAATGAGACACCCGCCAGGTTTCAGCGCATTCAGCATACAGCGTATAGCTGGCACCTTGTCTGGTAGATACATGAGTAAGCGGCGGCAGGTGACAATATCGAAAGTCGCTGCTTTAATCGGTAAGGCGTAAACGTCACCACACTGAAAGGTAATATTTGCAGCCTGCGCTGCCGCTGCCCGGTCGCGCGCTTTTTCCAAGGCTTTGTCATTTGTATCCACACCGACGATGCGGCCCGCCGGACCGACGAGCTCCGCTAAGCGAAGGGTCACATCACCAGGTCCACAGCCGACATCCAACGCTGCAGCGCCGGTGGTTATACCGACATCCGCGAGCAGTCGATCTGTAAATGCACCGCCATTGTCCATTTCGCCCTCCCTAAAACCTCAACACCAACACCGGCCAGGTTTCACTCTCTACACGATCTGTCACCTCCACCCCTTGCGCCTCATACGCCTTCACCACCTGGGGCTCTTGCCGCGCGAGGAGGCCGGCTAGGATTAGTGTTCCACCGGGGGAAAGGCTCTCTGCAATATCGGCGCTGAGGGCGACCAAAGGGTCCGCCAAGATATTTGCGAAAATTAGGTCATAGGGCGCAGCAGCCTTCACAGACGCATCAATGCCGTCCGCCACGCGAAAGTCGATATCGTCAATCTGGTTCAGCGCCGCATTTTCACGGCAAATATCGATGGAGGGGGCATCAATATCCGTCGCTAAGATAGGAATATCTGGCCACACGCGTCGCGCGGCCATGGCGAGGACGCCGGACCCGGTGCCCACATCTAAAATGCGGGCGGGGGAGCGGTCCGCGCATCGCGACAGGGCCTCTAAACAGCCCGCCGTGGTCGGATGATGACCGGTGCCGAAGGCCCGGTTCGCCTCCACTTGAATTTTAAGGCCGGGCATCTCACCCACCTTGCCCGCGTCGTGGGAGCCATAAAGGACAAAGCGCCCGGCCGTGACAACGCCTAACCCCTCAAGGGAATGGGCCACCCAATCCTTATCCGGAAGGGTTTCAAGAACAGGCTCACTTAGAGACAAACCTGCCTCTTGCAACAGTGCCGCCAGCGCATCGCTTGGGGGCAGTGGGTCGAAATAGGCGTGCAGACTCCACTCCGCGGCCTCTTCGGTCTTCGCCGCATCATCCTTTAGCAGGGTTACTGCATCCGCAGGCGGAAACAAGACCTCCGTCAGGAGGATGTCGAGGGTTTGGAGCATTTCCCGCGGGCCCTGCCAGATAAGTTTCTGGGCGGTCATGATGCTGTCACATGAAGAAGGGCATGTTTCTTCTTCCCTACAGAGAGCTTGATTTTCCCGTCCTGCACATCGTCAGGGTTTAAAGCGCGTTCTTCCGTTAACGGCGTATCATTCACCTTTAGCGCTTTACCCTTGATATGCCGACGACCCTCGCCCTTGCTGTTGATCAGCCCCAGTTCAAGGTAAGGCTCAAGGAGGGGCAACCCGGCGCTCACTTGCGCAGCTGTCACCTCCAGGCTGGGCAGGTCCCCCGCCGCCCCGCCTTGCTCAAAGGTTTGTCGCGCGGTTTCAGACGCCGCCGCTGCTGCGTCACGGCCATGGAGGAGGGCGGTGACTTCCGTCGCGAGGATTTTTTTCGCGTCGTTGATTTCCGCGCCTTCTAACGCCTCTAACCGGCGCACGTCGTCCATGGGCAGGGTGGTGAAGCGGCGAAGCATCAGCCCTACATCCGCATCCTCCGTATTGCGCCAATATTGCCAATAGTCGTAAGGGCTGAGGCGATCGGCGTTGAGCCAGACGGCGCCGCTTTCCGTCTTCCCCATTTTTTTGCCCGAGGAGGTGGCGATCGAGGCAGTTATAGCTGAGGTTGAGCTTGCCACCGACAAACCATTTGGCAAATGGCAACTGCCAGTCGAGGACACGGTCCCACGGCTGAAACC
>JBCCMT010000340.1:0-2487 GCA_039026195.1 Pseudomonadota bacterium
GCCTGATCTTGGCTGGCATTAAGCTCTTTAATCGCGGCGTGTAATGTCGCCATGGCATCCCCGAGATCATCTGCTTCAAGGCTTGCAGTGGCGCCGCCTTTGCCAAGGACCGTTGAGTTATCGGAAATGCCAGAGATCCAATCTTCAAGATCAGAGTAAAACCGGTTTTGCGCTTGGCCCGCTTGGATATCGAGAAAGCCGAGCACCAAACTGCCGCCCAGGCCCAAAAGGGAGGAGGAAAAGGCGGTGTTCATCCCAGAGAGAGGTTCGTTCAAATTGTTGATGAGCGCCGACACCGCTGACCCTGTATCCGTGTTCTGACTACTCTGTCCCAGGGCGGAAATCACCCCCGACACATCTGTCACGGTTTGAAGCAAGCCCCAAAAGGTGCCGAGAAGGCCTAAAAAGACCAGCAAATTCATGGCGTATCGCCCAAATTCCCGCCCCTCATCAATACGGGTGCCGATGGAATCAAGGATCGCCCGGGCGGAGGCTTGCGACAGGCGCCCCCCCCGTTCATCTGCATCCAGTAAAATACGGGCCATGGCCCCAATCATCCCCGGCGCGCGAGGCAGGCGGGTGCGGGACGGGTCCACCGAGTTGCGGAAGCTATTCACCCACCTAATCGCCGGGCTAACCATCGCGGCCTGATTGATGTTATAGGCAATGCCCACCAGCAGGACGAAAATGATCAGCCCATTCAACCAAGGGTTAGCCAGGAAAGAGGTGATCAACAATTCATTGGGTTGAGGGGACCAGGGGGAGAGGTAATAGGCCACCACCCCCACCACCGCGAGGAAAAGGATCATGTTGAGGATAGCGCCGCCGGGCCCTGTAAACCGGACCCCTCGCTCTAAGGATCGTGCCATAATTGTCAGCCCCGTTAAAAGTTACCCAACTACGAATATTTATCCTGCCCGATTTTTTGCTAAGAGGGAAGGGAGGGGTTTTTCGGTTTGTGGGTCGCTTTGAGATGGGGGAGGGGGAGGTATTGCGAGAAGTGGTCGTTGTGGCCCGCACAGGATGTCAGTTGCGCCAGAAACCGACATTGATACATTACACACTTTCCTAGGTAAGTGTGAAATCGGACGCTATGCGTCCTCTGCCTCTTCGGCTTTCTATCATCCATATGATAATATCAGTTTACACACTTATTAAAAGCCATAGCCTTGACAATTAGTATCATACTTAGTATGATCTAATGATGATACGAAAAACCATTACCATGCCCGAACCTATGGACGACTGGATTAAAAGCCAGATCGATAGTGGGCGCTACGGCAATGACAGCGAGTATGTGCGCGATCTCATCCGCAAGGATCAGGAACGCCGTGAACTCGAAACAATGATTAGTGAAAGTCAGCAGGCTTTTGAGAAAGGGGATTTTACTACCCTTGTATCAAAAGATGATGTACGCGGCTTCATTGAAGGGGTCTGGATGCGCGCAAAAAATGCTTCGCTTGATAATAACTAAACCCGCAGAACAGCATCTCGAAAAAGTAGCGCGTTGGACACTGAGAAATTGGGGTGAAGCCAAGGTCGAAGAGTACAAGCATGATCTCAATATGGGATTGTGCAATATCATGGAGCATTCTCATATTGGTAAGGACGCAAGCGACATTAGGCCGAACTACCGCAAGCTTCTCGTTGGAGAACACTGGATTTTCTATGAAGTCACCGACGAAGCTATAATTGTTCATGGCTTTCTCGGCGTCCGTCAAAAGCCAGAAAAGCACTTCTGAAGGAAACACTTCCAAGCATCTGTTACCCAATGCGAGCATCAGACATTATTATCTAACACAGATGCAAAATTGGATTAGTTAACACACCATAAAGGACACTATGACGTCCCATACACCTCTTCCGCTGGGGTACCCAAGGCGCCGGCCATCACTCCTAAATGAAGGGCGCCGCGCAACAGGGCTTTTCGGTATTGGGTGGGGGAGAAGACCGAGAGAGCCGCGGCGCCCGCGCAATAGGTGGCTTTGGCGGCGGCAGAGGTGGCAAGCCAGCCCCGCGTCCGCTGACTGATGCACGCATGGGCTTGGCCATAATGATATCGCCGTTTGAGGAGCCATTGGAAAGACAGCCGTTCGGGCAGCACAGGTTCATAAACGAAGGCGGCCTCAGCCCGGCCAAAGCTTGCCCCCGCCCGATGGGCAGCGGAAAAATAAACATCATCACTGCCGTGCCTGCGGCCAAAGTTTTCATCAAACCGGCGGCCTGCAAAGGCCGGGTGGGTGAGGTCCATCAGGCAATTGCCCGTATACCCCGTGACCAATTCCTTCAGCGCGGGCAGGGGGTACTGACTATGGGGGCTGACCTGTTCCATCCAAGGGGGGCTGTCTTCGGGGTAAAGGGCGATCTCGCCTCCGCGATGCAACGAATGGAGAAAACGAACGCTTGGCAGATTGCTGAAGCACTCTGCCAACACGAAGAGGACATCGACGATCACAACTTGCCCAAGATGATTTGGTACGGTCTCGA
>JBCCMT010000341.1:0-2481 GCA_039026195.1 Pseudomonadota bacterium
CCCGTGAAGCTCTTTACAAGGCGTGGACGTGGGGCGGGCTTTTGACCTTAACCGCTTTGGAAACAAGGCTGATGGCCCGCACAAAGCAGATTGAATATACAGAAATTGTCCCCACCCTGAAGGGGCCAGACGACATCGCGCGCTTTGAGCGAGATATTCTACAAGACCCCGGGCGATATCTTTTGGGCGAAACGCAGCTTGCATTTGTGGAAAAGACGATAAAAGGCTCGGTGGCACGTCAGGAGCCTTGGCGGCTGATCGCCAATCAAGCCATGATGGCAAAGGTGGTTGCCCCGAACCTTAAGCCCTATGCCAGTGAAGAAATGATAGCTGACCTTGAGAAAGAATGGGACCAAGCCAGAGCCTTTGTTGAGTTTTCCGTCCTCGGACTTCCCCTTAATTTAGACGCTTGGGACGGGTATCCCGCCGCGCGGGAGCTGCTTTATAAGCGATTAAAAGGGCAAGGGGCCACGGACCTGGTTGTTCTAACGGGGGATAGTCACGAATTTTGGGCGAATAACTTAAATGATGCGCAAGGCAACCGAATGGGGGTGGAGCTTGGTACCTCTGGGGTAACGTCGCCTGGCCCTAGCTTATACCTGAAAGACAAAGCGTTTGATTATTCTCTTTTGCTGCGCCGCGAGAATGAGGCGGTGCGATACCACAACCCTCTGCATAATGGGTATATTCATATAGTGCTTAAGGAAGATAAGGGCATTGCAGACTATATTTCTGTAGATATCGCTCAGTCTACACAATATCAAACTGCATCCGTGGCGCGTTTTACGTTGGCGAAGAAGAACGGAACAGTTGAGTTCACGCAACCAAGGGGCTTAGGTATCAAAGAACGGGTGTTGTTTTAAACCTTGGCAATTAGCTATTTGCGTCCTTCAATCCTTTATTTGCTTTTTCCAGTCCCCCGTTAATCCCATCGCCAATATTTGACACAGCCGTGATAATCGCCAAAGCCAGTAAAGCGATGATTAGCCCATATTCCATGGCCGTGGCCCCGCTCTCTTCTTTGAAAAAGCGTTTTCCTGTCCTATTTAAATCCCAGCGTTTCATCATCTTATACTCGCACTCTTCACCATGAAGATTATTTTATAAATAATCCCGTAATTGTGCCGCAATCGGTCTATCCATCGGCGGCATGGGAAGGTCTAAAAGCTGTTGGGGTCTTGCCCAAACAATTTTTTGCCCCTCAAGAGGTTTGGGGTGCCCTTTCCATTTTCGGCACACAAAAACCGTCATCAACAATAACTTCTCTTCCCGTTTTTCTGTCGCAAACCCAAAGGGGGCGAGACAGCTTTCTTCGGTGGATATACTCAACTCCTCATTTAACTCTCGGATCAATGCCGTCTCAGGCATTTCGCCCTGCTCAACTTTTCCGCCTGGAAATTCATGGAGCCCCTCATGGTCTTTTCCAGCCGGTCGTGTCGTCATCATCACCCGACCGTCGCGGTCAATTAACGCAGCAGCACTCACAATGATGAGAGACATGCATTTTCCTTCTCTGTTATGTCAGGAATTGCTAAAGGGGCGTCTAAAAGAATAGATCAAAATAAAATGTTAGATTAACCCTACCAAGCAACATTCATTTTATGGGGGATCCGCAGGGGGGAATGCAAGGCCGTTCGCACCGGCGCCTTTTCAGGCCATTCCGCAAGACGAATGGACACCGATGATCTTGCCTGTTGAATAGCATGGTGAACGATCTCTGCCGTCAGTTCCGCCTCTAACCGATCACGCACCTCAAGAAAGGGCGGGTATCTTACGCCAGATCGGCTTTCAAGACGAAGAATATACCAGCCATTATCGCCTCGAATGGGCGCCGACACCGCCCCTAGGGGAAGGGTTGCCATAGCGGAAGCAAAATCAGCGGGCATCGTCCCTAAGGCCAAGGGTCCAAAATGACCCCCCTTTGTTACGGTGAGGGGATCTAACGATTGGCGCTGCACCAACTCCCCAAAGGAGATGCCTTGATCAATTTTTTTCCGTAAAGCTTCGGCTTCATCGTGGCTGGAAACAAGGATCCGCCGTGCCTGGATCACGGTTTGGTCAAAGGCCTCTTTTGCGCGTTTCTTATAAAGAGCCTTTAGGACCCGCTCATTGACCCGCTGTTCCACCATCTGGTCGAGGTAAGCGCTAGAAAGAATACGGCGCTCCGCCAAGGCAAGCTGCGCTTTTACATCCATATTTTCATTCAAGCCCAAGGTGGTCGCGGCCATGGCCAGGGCGGCTTGATCTGCAGCTTCATCGGCTAGCCCCACCCGAATAAGGGCCTTTGGCGAAAGGCGATCGGCCATCTGATCACGCTGGGTCAACACCGCCTGGGCCCGCACATCTGAAACCCGTAATGCTGTCTCCCCCACCTCAATTAACACCGGATCAGCATGGGAAGTATCGCTAGCGATTGTGGGGGGCGTTGAATAGTTTTCCACAATGGTTTCCGCAAAAGCAAAAACAAGGATGATAGCTCCA
>JBCCMT010000342.1:0-2479 GCA_039026195.1 Pseudomonadota bacterium
AAGCTATGTCATCGGACGTTCGTTTATACTCACGCCCTCGCTTTTCGGCGGGATGCTCTAAGCGGCTTTTTTCAACGCCTTTTTAGCTTTTTTGAGCTTGGTTTCCTGTTTCTCAATCCGTTTTTTACGGGTTTTGATTTCTTTTCTGAGAGATTTTACTTTTTTATTCGCCATGCTTTTACTCCTTATAGCTAACGTGACAGTGCTATTTTTTATCCGCCTTAAGAGCGTCATGTTCTTGCATGAACACCCTAATAAACCGCCGGATCTCTCTGGCTGCACTCGTGTCCAGCTCTTCACATAGAGCGACAAATCGGTCTCGATCCTCCCCATGAATACGAATGACAAGCTGACTATCTTTCGATGCCTTCTTCCCTGTCTTCGATTTCTGGGGCAAACCTACACCTCTGAACTATGCAAACACTATACTTTGTATATACATCAAAAGTGCAAGTCAAGCCTTAAACGCACTTGGTGCGCTTATACCGTGTGGAGCTAAAGTTGAGCGGCTAGAGCATTTCGCGTTCTTTTAGAATCGCTCAATGGCTCTACATTATTGTTTTGTCGCGCATCTTCTGCGGATAACCGCTCACACTTATCCGCGATGCGCTCTAGATCCTGCTCTAGCAAAGGCGTGCCCTCGACCCGATCCGGGGTGGATCATCGGTCTCTTGCGGTTCGAGGGCAGGCTTCGTAAAAGATGTAAAGCTGTTCGCTGAATTACATCAGCACAAACAGCTTTAGGTCTCCCATTCCATATTGCCATCCACCCCAATGGACTGACCGGAAATTTTCGCGCCCGCTGGGCTTGATAAAAACCAGCACGTATTAGCAATATCCTCTGGTTCAATCATGGTGCGCATCGAAATATAAGATAGAAATTTCTCTTTGGCCTCTTCAAAGGACAACCCATTTTCATTGCCAAATTTTTCAATAAGATGGTTACCGCGCTCATTATGAATAATGCCAGGCAAAATGGCATTACACCGAATATTCCATTTCCCCACTTCCCGAGCCACATTTTCAGATAAAGTAATAAGCCCGCCCTTAGAGGCAACATAGGGCGCTCTAAAGGGAAGTTTTGTGCGAACAGACGCTGTGGAGATATTCACAATACAGCCAGCCTGCCGTTTCTTCATATCCGGAATAATTTGTTGCATCAGCAAAAATGGACCGGTGAGATTGACCCGCAAGCACTCTTCCCAGGCGAGGGGGTCAAGGTCCTCAACGGCCCCCTTCTCCCCCCCTATGCCTTCATTATTGATCAGGACATCAATATGAGACAGCTGTTCAAAAGCGTCTTGCGCCAAGGTTTCAACATCAGCCTGTTGACCCATATTCGACGGACTTGCCGTGGCAGTAGGAATATCAGACAAAGTCTGTTCAATGGCATCTTGATTAATGTCGCTGAAATGAACCCGGGCCCCTTCATCGACATATCGTTTAACGATGGCGCGGCCTATCCCAGCGGCGCCACCGGTGACGAGCACAGTTAAAGTCATGCTGGCATACCGAGTATTTTCTTTGTTTCCGCAACGGAAGCAACCTCATAGCCAAGCTTGTCCATGATCTCACCAGCTTGGGTCACAAGCTCCCCATTGGTGGCAAAAACCCCCTTACGGCTGTAAAGATTATCCTCTAGCCCGACACGGACATTTCCGCCCAAAATCGCCGTTTGTGCAGCAACAGGCATTTCATCCCGTCCAATGCCTAAAGCGCCCCAAGCCGCTCCTTTAGGTAGGAGTCCACGGAAATACTCAATCCCAGGGGTTGTAGCAGGGGCTTGCCACTTTACACCGAGTACAAATTGAAACATCGGGCGCCCTTCGATCAAATCCTCTTTGATGAGTTGCTTCCCAAACTCAATATCCCCTGCACTAAAGACTTCGAGTTCAGGTTTGATATTCAGCTCTTTAAAAGCAGCCGCCATGCCCCGTAGGGTTCGGGTTGTGTTCAGATACACAAACTCTTCTGTTCCCTCAATTTGGTTACTCGTATTCACATCAATGGAGGCAAGATCCGGCCGGCAAAGGTCCAAATGCTCCATCCGCTCATCAAGGGAGGCCACATCCCCTGACGGAAGACCTATATTTTCATTATTTGGATCGGGTTTGAAAAAGGCCCCGCCCCCGCCAGTAAGGTTGATCAAAACATCTGTTTTTTGATCCCGAATACGATCAACAATCTCTTTAAAGATTTTTGGATCCCTTGAACCTGCTTTGGTTTCAGGGTCACGGGCATGAATATGCACGATGGACGCGCCCGCCTCTGCCGCCTCTGCGCAGGCCGCTGCGATTTCTTTTGGTGTGGTGGGAAAAGAAGGGTGGTTTTCGTTAAAAGGGGCTTGCCCTGTAACAGCACAAGTGATGATAACTTTTTCTGAACGACGCATTTGATATAATCCTTTTATGTGTCTACGAATTTACTGAATAGAATTTGAAGATTCAGCGTTTTACTGGCAGTTTTGTTTAGGTGCATT
>JBCCMT010000343.1:0-2477 GCA_039026195.1 Pseudomonadota bacterium
AAAGCCTGCCCCGTACTTGATACGGGGTGTGTGCGGTTATCCGCAAAGTAAGGCGGATAAGAAAATGGGAAGGGACCCATTTTCCCGCCGAACGCGCGGCAAAACAATAACCTAGAGCAGTTGAGCGATTCCAAAGGAACGCGAAATGCTATAGAGATGGGTGTGTTTACCCAGTGCGTTTGACGTCCAAACCTTGTTCTTGGACCTTTCGATAAAGGGTGGAGCGGCCAATCCCTAACCGTCGCGCCACCTCTGACATCTGACCATTATATTTGTCGATGGCCATGGAAATCAGATCCTTCTCAATATCATATAGGCTGCGCAAATGCCCATCTGTATCCAGAAGGTTGACCTTCTCATTTTGAACGCTCGGGGTGAAGTTCAGATCTTCATCGGCCATATCATTCGTATAGGCTTTATCCACAGGTGCCCCCGGTAAGCTCTCCACCGCTAAGGGAGGGCCGGCGTCTACGCCTGCCTCGGCGAACGCTTCGCTTAAAAAGGGGAAGTCTTCTGCGGCAAGCCATGCACCGTCACATAAAACGACAGCTCGGAAAATCGTATTTTCTAGCTGACGGACATTTCCTGGCCAATCCTGGGCCACAAGCACATCCATCACCTCATGGCGGACACCTTGAACATCCCGCGATTCTTCGGCATTATATTTGGCGATAAAATGATGAATAAGGGCGGGAATATCCTCCGGTCGTTGACGTAAGGGAGGAACCTCCACAGGAAAGACATTTAGCCGATAGAACAGATCTTCGCGGAAGGTCCCTTTGCGGACCTCCTCTTCAAGATTGCGATTGGTGGCAGAGATCACCCGCACATCGACTTTGACCGTCTTTTTACTCCCCACCGGGTCCACTTCATTTTCCTGAAGAACACGGAGGAGCTTGACTTGCGCATCAAGGGGCAGCTCCCCCACCTCATCAAGAAAAATAGTGCCGCCGTCAGCCTCTTGAAATTTACCGGCATGTTTGCCGGTGGCGCCGGTAAAGGCCCCTTTTTCATGGCCGAATAAAATTGACTCCACAAGATGTTCGGGCAGGGCGCCACAGTTGACCGTGATAAATGGCCCACCTGCCCGATCCGACGTGCCCTGAATAGCACGGGCGATCATTTCCTTACCCACCCCGCTTTCGCCGGTAATCAAAATCGGAATGCTGGAGGTGGCTGCGCGTTCCCCCAGGCGAAGACAGGTTTGTAGCGCCTTGCTTTCTCCCACCACGTCTTTGAACCCCATGGCCCCTTCGGTTTTTCGCTTCAGGCGATCCACCTCACCGCGCAGGGTTCTCACATTTAGCGCATTCTGAATGGAGACGATCACCCGCTCTGGGCTGGCGGGCTTGACGAAAAAGTCGCTAGCGCCAGCCTGCATGGCTTTGACCACTGTGTCGATGCCGCCTTGGGCGGTGAGAACGATGACAGGCAGATCTGGATTAATGCGTTGAAGCTGTTCAAGGGTTTCAAGCCCTGTCAGACCTGGCATTTTCAGGTCCAGCATCATCACCGAAACTGCTTTGCCTTGATCAGACTGTAGGATGTCGAGGGCCTTTTGCCCGTCCTCGGCGCAGATCACATAATAAGCTGCGCGTTCACACACACTTTGCATCAGGCGCCGTTGGGTAGGATCATCATCTACGATCAAAACAGTTTTAGACATAAATATAGATCCCTACTCAATCCAGAAGCGTTACCCCATCAGCCTTACCGCGTGGCCGTAAACATCCAATGAAAGCGCCTTCAGGGGAGACAGTTTTTTGCCGCTGGCCCAGTTTCCTCTAAATAAGACAATAATATATTGATATTTATGGATTTATTCTAAATAGCGTGACGTATTTAAATGGGTGCTTGATCTCAACCGCATCCAGGCTATGACGGACAAAAGAAAATGAACGAGGATTTTGGTGATGGCAACCACAGACAATCATGAAGAGACATCCCCCTATCATAATGTGGAGGAGCATAAAAAAACCTATCAGTGGATGATGGATTTTGGCTTTACCGTAGGACTTCCCGTTGGGGGGGCGATTACCATGTTTGTGATGCTCATGCTGTTAGGATCAAGCTTTTTCGTGGGCGTTTTTCTGTCATTTCTCACTTGGCTTGGTCTTTTGGGCATCTCAAAGACATTTTTTGTCCACTAAAACAGTGATTTGACAAATATATGCAGATTTCGCTCGCAAAGGCGAAGCTGATCCCTTAGGCACGGGGAAATTCCTGAACAGGAAGAACATTTTAAAAAAGGGAGATACCTCCTTATGAAAATTGCTGTCTTAAAGGCGACTGAGGATGCCCGCGGGGCGGTGACCCCTGACAGTTTGAAAAAACTACAAGGCTTGGGGGCTGATATCGCCATTGAAAAGGGGGCGGGCAAGCAAGCAGGCTTTAGCAGTGACGCTTATACCGCTGCTGGCGCGAAAGTGGGCGATGCAGCGGAGGTATTGAGCGGTGCCGATGTGGTGCTGGTGGCG
>JBCCMT010000344.1:0-2469 GCA_039026195.1 Pseudomonadota bacterium
ATCTATTCCTAAGAAACTAAGAGCATGGCAAAACCCTAATGCTCGTTTTTTGATATTAAGAGATAATGACCGTGGTGATTGTAAAGCTAGAAAGAAGAAAATTGAAACGCTCATCAAGGATACAAATTGTATTGAAAAGTCAAAAATTCGAATAGTTTGTCAAGAATTAGAAGCTTGGTATTTAGGTGATTTATCAGCTTTAGAGATGACTGACTTTAGCAATCCCAATATTTCTAACAAGCAGGACAAGCAACCCTTTAGCGATCCTGACAATATTGACCGTCCTCTAATAATATTGGACAAACTTACGAAGAAATCTTTTACGCCGAAATCACAGAAATCAACCTTAGCACGAAGTATTGCACAACATCTCAGCATGACTAACAATAGATCACATAGTTTCAATCAAACTATATCAGCGATCAATGCATTGGTTTTACAACTGAACGAAATTTAGAATATTCTCATGACTCACACCGCTGACACCATTGCCGAGCACGGCCTCTCGCCTGAAGAATATACTCAGATTGAGACCCATCTGGGCCGTAGCCCCAATTTGCTGGAGCTTGGGATTTTCTCGGTCATGTGGTCTGAGCATTGCTCTTATAAATCCTCGCGCCGCCATTTGGCCAAGCTGCCCACCAAGGGGCCGCAGGTCATCCATGGGCCGGGCGAGAATGCGGGCGTCATCGATATTGGTGACGGTCAGGCCGCCATTTTTAAAATGGAGAGCCATAATCACCCCTCCTTCATTGAGCCCTATCAAGGGGCGGCCACCGGCGTGGGCGGCATTATGCGGGATGTGTTCACCATGGGCGCCCGGCCCGTGGCGATGATGAATGCCTTACGCTTTGGGGATATTGACCACCCGAAAACCAAACACCTCCTCTCCGGTGTGGTGGCAGGCATTGGTGGCTATGGCAATTGCATGGGTGTGCCGACCATTGGAGGCGAGACGAATTTTGACGCCGGCTATAACGGCAATATTTTGGTCAACGCCATGTGTGTAGGCATTGCGGATACGGAGAAAATTTTCCTCTCTGCTGCCAAGGGCGCAGGTAACCCTGTGGTTTATGTGGGCGCCAAGACGGGCCGGGACGGCATCCATGGCGCCACCATGGCGTCAGCAGAGTTCGATGACGCGTCGGAGGAAAAACGCCCGACGGTGCAAGTGGGCGACCCCTTTATGGAAAAGCTCTTGCTCGAAGCGTGCCTGGAGCTAATGGCCCAAGACGCGATCCTCGCCATTCAAGATATGGGCGCGGCGGGGCTCACCTCCTCTTCAGTGGAGATGGCGGCGGGCGGGATTGCCGCCGGCGCAGGCGGGTTTGATATGAATTTGGACCATGTCCCCCAGCGGGAAGAGGGCATGACCGCCTATGAAATGATGCTGTCGGAATCCCAAGAACGTATGCTGATGGTCTTAAAGCCCGGCAAAGAAGAGGATGCCCGCGCGATTTTCGACAAATGGGGCGTGGACTTTGCAGTGATTGGGGAGACCACCGACACAGGCCGCCTGGTCATCCGCCACTTGGGAGAAATCCAAGCCGACCTGCCCGTGGAGCCCCTGGCCAATGCGGCGCCCAATTATGATCGTCCCCATGGGGAGATTGCTGATGTGGCGCCCTTAGAGGACCCGAAGGTCACGATCCGGGAAGCGCGCCTTACCCTCACCCAAGGCAGTGGCGACCTCAAAGATGTCACAGACGCGCTGATCACCGAAACCCTTGCGGGGCAAAAAGCATTCACTGGCGTTGGGGTTTCCTTTGATGCGCACCAGGCGGTGCTCCATATACGGAGTGCGGCGAATGAAGCCGAAGATGTTTTTGCGCCCCTCTTCGCTGCCGCTGAAAACCTTAAGACCGCAGGTGTTTTAGGAGAAGTCGAAAAAGAGACGCACCAAGAGGAGGTCTCCCTCGCTGACAGCCCCGGTGGCGACACGCTGCTTGCCACGTTGAGTGAGATGATGAGCCGCCCTGACCTCTGCTCGCGGGAGTGGATTTGGTCTCAATATGACCACACGGTGATGGGGGATACCGTGGTCCTACCCGGCTCGGACGCGGGCGTGGTGCGGGTGCATGGCACCAAAAAGGGCCTCGCCATCTCAACGGACGTCACCCCGCGCTATTGCCTCGCCCACCCGGTGGAGGGCGGGAAGCAAGCCGTGGCAGAATGCTATCGTAATCTGTGCGCGACGGGCGCCACGCCGCTCGCCATCACCAATTGCCTGAATTTTGGCAACCCTGAAAAACCTGAAATCATGTCTCAATTCGTAGGCTGTCTAAAAGGCATGGCCGAGGCGTGTGAGGCGCTGGGCACCCCTGTGGTCTCTGGCAATGTCTCCCTTTATAATGAGACCAATGGCGCAGCCATCCCCCCCACCCCCGCCATTGGCGCCGTGGGCCTGATCGATAATGTGGCGGGCACTTTACGCATGAACACGGCGCAAGAGGGCGATGCGGTGATTGC
>JBCCMT010000345.1:0-2462 GCA_039026195.1 Pseudomonadota bacterium
CCCTTAGGGTGATAGGCCATGGGCGTTCCTGTCATATTGGGTAGGTAGGCCTTTTCGAACTTCTTTACCGCAAAAGGGACCTCCGTCGGCGGTTCATCAAAAGTGTGGTGGAGCCAGCCATTCCAGTCCGGCGTCACGCGGGAGGCTTCCGCGACCCCATGATAGACCACCCAGCGGCGACGGCGCCCATCGGGGAAAGAGGGCTTGCCCCCCTCCTCATAATATTCATTGCCTTGTTCGTCTTTCCCCACCAGCTTGGCTTTTGCCTTCCACATGGTGAAAGACGTGCCAAGGGTGGCATCATGCCACCAGACGAAGATTCTTTTTATAAATTCGAACATGGGTTTCCTAAAGGGCCACTTTGTCCACCTTATCGGCCGGTCTGGGGCCCCTGTCTAGGGTCTATAAGCTTAAGGGCAGGATAAACCTGCCCTTAAAAAACGTCTCCCATATATTGAAAGCGCTAGGTTACATTAGAACCCAACATCAATCCCGATGTTAAAGGTCCGCGGCTCGGCCACCGATAGACCAAAACCGTAGGACGCCCAGTAATTGTCATCGGTTACATTCTGGACATTCGCCGTTACCCGCGCAGGCTTGCCATTGATCTCAAACTCATAGCGTCCGCCAAGATCAAACCGCGTGAAAGAGTCCAATGTTCTGTCATTTGGCAATTCAACTTCCTGATCACTTTTATATTCAACAGAGGCATTCACGAAGAGCCCTCGAACCGGCAAGCGATATTCAGAGAACATACTAATGCTGACCTCTGGCACGCCTGTGGGGGTTGAGCCATTGATGGCTTCGTCCCCGGCTTCAACAATTTCTGCATCTAACAAGGTGACCCCGCCGAAGAGACGTAAATCTTCCGTAGCTGCCCCAGAGACGAGGAATTCAACCCCCCGGTGACGTTGTAAGCCGTCTTGTCTAAAGAATCTGAGCTCTTTATTCTCGTCATTTGGATCAGGAAGGGTTTCTGTAAATTCTGAAGTTCGTTCAATTTGGAAAACAGCAGCAGATAGTACAAATTCTGGTATAACTTCCCATTTTGCGCCAACTTCAATCTGATCAGATTCAAGGGGTCCAAATAATTCCAAACGATTGTCTGCATCATCTGGAGCTGTACCGCCTTCTAAAAAACCTTCCCCATAATTTGCATAAAGTAGTAGATTATCATTAGGGCGATAGCTCAATGCTGCCACGGGAAGGGTGGCACCGTCATCATAGCTTCTAAAGGGATCATCTTCTCCGATATTTGTAAAACCATACTCGATTTCAACGCGACGGAGGCCAAGCAAAAGTTCTATAGGACCATAACCAAAAGTGTTCGCAATACCATAGCTATAATTTTCGTAATTCCGAAATTGATCAAAAGCAGGGTCTGCTTCCGTCACAGGACGATCCACAAAGATGGGGTCTTGCAGGTTAGACACGAACCCATCAATCACGATGAACCGGCTTTTACCGTCATTTGAGCCAAAACTCCCTAATAAAACTGTGGAGCTATCAATTTCGCCAAAGGACGTGTCATAGCGAAGGCTCAATGCGCCATTTTCAAACTCGGTTTCATTTTCATTTTGGAAAACATCGATCAAGAAATCGCCTTCGCGATATTCTGACGGATCATTATAAATGGGATTGTCTGGCGCTAGAACTTCTCCACCGTCCCCTGTGAGATAGGGGCGATTGAGCTGACCGTTCAAATATTGCCCTGTAATCACAAGACCTGAGACAGGTTTCCACTCCACCCCAATTTCACCAAAGGTACTTTCTTCGGCCACAAACCCCCAGCTTTGAGCAATTTGCTCACTCGCGTCTGGCGGCTCAGGAATTTCAATGCCAAGGGGTAAGAAAAGCTCCCCCACATAGGATGAGATGGTGGTATCAAGATAATGGACGCCGCCGAAAAGTTTAAACTCATCTGTAGGGGTCCAATCTAAGACCAGATCAAGGGCAGTGACATCCCGCGCCACATCATTCCCACGCAAATTCCCATCTTCATGAAGGGCATTAAACCGGTATCCAAACTGATTATTGGACCCAAACCGTTCACCGATATCTAGGCTCCCCACCAAAAGGTCATTTTGGGAATAGGTAAACCCCACCTCACGGATCACATTATCATCTTTAGGCGCCCGTTTGGGAACAAAATTTATAGTCCCACCAATGCCTGCAAAGGCCGCTGCCCCCTTAAAAGCTGTGCTTGGCCCTTTGATAATTTCAACTTGTTCATAGCCGTGTAATGGATTGAGACCATTGAAGACAAATTGCGGACCAAGACCATCGAAGAAATTTGACTGACCAGTATTAAATCCACGAATATTCTGGCTACTGGTAAAACTTGCCACGCCTGTATTCACTGTGACAGACGGGTCCCGACGGATAATATCTGAAAGCCGGCGGGCCTGGAGGTTATCGATAAGATCAGCTGTCAGAATGTTCACGGAAAATGGGGTCTCGGC
>JBCCMT010000346.1:0-2452 GCA_039026195.1 Pseudomonadota bacterium
ATACGCCCCTCACCCGAAAGTTGGTGAACCAACTTTCGACCTCTCCCCAAGGAGAGGTGCTCTATCTTCCCCACCTCTCCCTATGGGAGAGGTCAAAATTTGGCGATATTCAAATTTTGGGTGAGGAAAAAAAAGAGGGTCTGGCGTCATGACACAAAGAGGTGCCTTGCTCAAAAACGAACCCCTTAGCCCTTACACCTGGTTTCGCGTCGGCGGCCCCGCCGATCAACTTTTCCTCCCCGCTGATGTAGAGGATCTATCACAGTTTTTAAAGGCATTACCTGCGGATGAACCCCTCACCGTGGTGGGGGTGGGGTCAAACCTACTTGTACGCGATGGCGGCATTCGGGGCACAGTGATCCGTCTTGGCCCTGCCTTTGGAAAAATCACCATTGAAGGCACGCGGGTGATTGCGGGCGCTGCTGCATTAGATGCTATGGTGGCAAAACGCGCGGCGGCCGCTGGGGTGGGGGGCTTTGAATTTTATCGCGGCATTCCTGGCACCATTGGCGGGGCATTACGGATGAATGCCGGGGCGTATGGGGCTGAAACCAAAGACATACTTGTGCGCGCGGATGCCCTTGACCGTCAAGGAAAGCGGCACCGGTTTGATGTGGATGAACTCGGCTACACCTATCGACATTGTTCGTTGCCGGAGGATTTAATCTTTATCGAGGCTGAGTATGAGGGCGTTGCCGATGATCCTGAAATAGTCTCTGCGCGTATGGAAGCGATTATGACCAAACGGGAGGCGACCCAGCCGGTGAAAGAGCGCACCGGGGGGTCAACTTTCAAAAATCCGGACCCAGCCCAGTCTGGAGGACGTTCTTCCTGGCAATTAATTGACAGTGTGGGCGCGCGGGGACGCGTTGTGGGGGAGGCCCAGATGTCAGAGCTGCATTGTAATTTCATGATTAACCAAGGGGGCGCCACTGCCGCTGATTTAGAGGCGCTGGGGGAGGGTATTCGCGCAGATGTTCTCGCGCAAACCGGTGTTGAGCTTCAGTGGGAAATCAAACGCATTGGAGATGCCTTATGACATCCTATCAAAATATTGCGGTTCTCAAAGGCGGGTGGTGCGCTGAGCGAGAGGTGAGTTTGGTGTCCGGTAAGGAGGCTGGGAAAGCCCTTCGTGCCGAAGGGTTCACGGTGGAAGAGATCGATATCACCCGCAACGTGATGGACGGTCTGCGTGCGGCCTTTGGGGGAGAGGGACCGGATGCCGTCTTTAACGCCCTGCATGGTCCATTTGGGGAGGATGGACGCATTCAAGCCGTCCTTGAGGTGCTTGATATCCCTTACACCCATTCTGGGGTGCTCGCCTCCGCCCTTTGCATGGATAAACCGCGCGCTAAAGCGGTGCTGGCCGCTGCAGGCTTGCCGGTGCCAAGTGGGACAACAATTTCGACGGATTGTCTGCAAGGGGAGCATCCCATGGCCATCCCTTATGTGGTCAAACCTATTGGCGATGGTTCCTCCTTTGGGGTAAACATTATCTCTAGCAACAACCAACCAGCGCCCTGCCAACGGGATTTGGATGAAAACCTCTTCGGCGGCGTGGCAATGGTGGAGCCTTTTATTAAGGGGCGAGAGCTGACCACCGCCGTCTTAGGGGATCGGCCCTTGGCGGTGACGGAGATCATTCCCCACGGGACTTTTTATGACTTTCAGTCAAAATATGCCGCCGGGGGCTCCGCCCATGTGGTGCCCGCTGATATTCCCGATGACATCACCCAAGCTGCCTTAGCCATGGCGAAGGAGGCCAGCCTTGCACTGGGGGTGCGGGGGCTCTCCCGCACTGATTTTCGATGGGATGATGAGCTTGGGGTTAACGGTCTCTTTATTTTAGAGGTGAATACCCAACCTGGGCTGACCCCAACCTCTTTAGCGCCAGAACAAGCGGCGGCTAAAGGAATGGATTTTGGGAAACTGGTCCGGTGGATGATAGAGGATGCAACATGCCCGCGGTAAAAGGCAAAGGCCGGAAGACACCGGCCAAAGGAAAACGAAAAGGCGGCGGTCGCCGTAAAAAACCCCAAGGGGTCTGGGCGAATGTCAAAGACATGTCCGCCCGCGTTTGGGAAGGGGTGCTCACTTACACCGCTGTGGGCTTTGCGGCGTTAGCGGTTGTGGTGGTGCTCATGCTGTTTGCGGGGGGATATTTTTGGAATATTAGCGAACGGGTGGAAACCTTAACCATTCGGGCAGCCAAAGCGATGGGTTTTTCCGTTGAGCGGGTAACCGTCAAGGGCGCGACCTATTTATCAGACCGCGATATCATGCAATCCCTATGGGATGACCAGACGGGAAGCATTTTAGGCCGTTCCCTCCTCAATGTGGATGCTCAAGACGCACGGCAAAAAATTGAAAATTTGGCATGGGTCGAATATGCGGCGGTGCAAAAATTATGGCCGAACACGGTGCATGTCTCCGTGCGGGAGCGGAAACCCCA
>JBCCMT010000347.1:0-2433 GCA_039026195.1 Pseudomonadota bacterium
ATCGGCAGCGCCAATGAGGCGATCTTAGAAGAACTTGAGGAGGATTTGGTAGCGGAAATGATGAAGGGGTAATCTTTTTAAAGAGCGGTAGCCTTTTGCCATCCCTCCCGCGCTTTGATCCGCTCCCAATAGGCCTCCACCGGGGCGGGGGCGTCTTTGAAGATTTTTGCAAATTTGGCGAGTACGAACATATAGGCCACGGAAATATCAGCGGCACTAAATCCTGTGGGGAGGAGATAATCATGCTGGGCGAGGGGGGCGGCCAAACCTTTGAAGAATTTTTGAAGCTCTTGCTCCCCCCATGTGACCATTGCGGGGATACGGAGCTTTTCGGGCAGGATACGGCTATGACCCAGGGCCATGGTGATGGGCAGTGCTAACGTGCTTTCGCCAAAGTGAAACCATTGCAGAAAAGCCGGGTAGGTTTCCTCCCCCATTTTCGGGGCTAAGCTGTTTTCATGCTTATCTAAGAGATATTGCATGATGGCGAGGCTTTCAAACATATGCACATCCCCGTCGGTGAAGGCTGGTATCTTACCGAAGGGATGGATTTTGAGATAATCTTCAGAGAGCAGAAATTTCCGATTATTTTCAACTATCTGAAGCTCATAGGGCAATCCTAATTCTTCACATAACCAAATGACGCGCACGGAGCGGGCAAAGGGGGCATGGGTAATTGTTATGGTCATGGAGATACTCTTTTAGGGCTAAAACCCTATGTTGACCTATGTTAAAGAGGGTTGCCAAGGGGAAATGGCAGTGGTGGCGATCTCAGTTATCCAAGGCTGATGACCCAAAACAAGGGAATGGCAAGGTAAGCCAGGCCTGCCAGAATAAAAATGACTTTCACCCATTTAGCTGTGCCCTGACGCCATAAGAGAATGATCAGGCCAACACCTAAGATCGCCTCAAAAAGACTGACCCACTGGCCGAAATGCTCCACATCCCAATAGCTGATGGGGGACTGAAATCGCCAATCTGTCAATGGCCAGAAGTGACGATGGGCATCCTCCGCATGGGTTAGAAAATCCACACCCACATGGAGGAGGGCGCCCAACGCAAAAAGACGCCATAGGGGTGAGACCCAAAGCCCAAGGATAAAGATCACCCCATATAGAGGCGCGCTATTGGATAAGGTGCTGAAAGATTGCCACGGCTCCTGCCAATAGGTGACGCCCCACATGGTTGTCATATCGAGACGAGTGACGCCTGCATAGAGGATAAAGATGAGCATGAAGGCATCAGGAATAAGGGCCCCTGAAAGCAAGGCAATATGGTCTTTTTGACGAAAAGAACGGCGACCCAAAAGGGCCGCCGCGATTAGGGCATGGGTTTGGCTATTCATCGCAAAGCGGATGATTTTCCTAAGGTGAATAACGTGTCTTCTTCCCGTAGAAGGAAAAGCGCAATGAACGCCCCTAAAACAGGAAATGCGGCCCAGAAAAGTATATTTTGATCTGTGTAAGGGTCAAGAATAATGTTATAGGAAAGAAGAGTTCCTAATCCATGGCTGATCATCCAAAACCCGTAGGATAAAAATTTGAATACTCCTAAAATGAATGCAACAAGCGCGATAGCTTGAATTGTTCCTACAGCATACGATCCAAAGGCTGGTAGATTATCCACCATGTAGAAATAGGACCAGATATCCGCCGTTCGATCTGGTTGCAGAAATTTATCAAGAACCCAGACCGAAAGGAAAGCAGCGAGGGTGTAGCGCATCACAGCTAGTGATGTTTTTAAGGGATAGGTCATAAAAACGCTCCGAAAGCTTTGGGGAAACCCACCTTAGAAGATCTCCCCTGTTCTCACAAACATTGGCTTTACCGGGGCATTATACCCCTGTCATACCCCCATCGGCCACAAAATCCGCCCCCGTCACATAGGACGCTTCGTCGGAGAGTAAGAAGCTTGCGACTGCCGCCATTTCTTCGGGTGTTCCAAACCGACCAAGGGGAACGCTTTGCAGAACAGCGCTGCCAAATTCCTCTTGGTCGGCCTTTGAAAGACCTGTGCGATCAAAAAAGTCGGTTCCAATGGGCCCAGGGCTTAAGGCGTTCGCGCGGATTTGCCGGGGGGAGAGTTCTTTGGCCAACACCCGGGCATAGGTCCTGACCGCGCCTTTGGTACTATTGTAAACGCTTGCGCCTTCTAGCCCTAAATATTGGCCAACAGAGGCGGTAATAAGAACCGAGCCCCCCTGATTAATATGGGGGCTGAGGGCGGCCATTTGCAGCATAGGACCGCGCACATTGACATTATATTGCGCCTCAAAATCTTCAGCTGTCACACTATAATGAGGGCTGAAACCGCCAAACCCGGCGTTTAAAAAAACCGCATCGACACCGCCAGCGTCCTTCGCTGCTTGCCCAAGGGCGTCGGCGGCTTTGGGGTCACCAGCATCATTTTGTAAGGTGATGGCATCGGGGATGG
>JBCCMT010000348.1:0-2425 GCA_039026195.1 Pseudomonadota bacterium
CTGGCGCGGCCCACCATCACTGCATCTGCGCCCGATTGGGCTAGGGCCGATTTGGCCGTTTCCGCGTCAATAATATCGCCATTCACAATCACCGGAATAGAAACAGCGGCTTTGACTGCCGCTACGGCCCGCCAGTGAGGGGCGCCCCTGGCTGCCCGGCGCCTTGGCCCGTGCGTTAGAGGCCGGCGGGGAAATGATCATCCCCAGCGCTGAGGAACAAGCCCAACAGATTATTCGCCTGCACCAAGAAACAGTGATGCATTACATGAAAGGCCATGACAGGGGCGAAGAGCGCGGTCGCCTTTTGGGGATGCGCACGGCCCGCAAACATTTAGCTGCGTTTATCGATCACCTGCCTGTGACCTTTTTACCGTCACAACGCAAAGCGGCCCGCGCCATCATCTGCCAGATGAAGAATGAGCAACAAATATATGATTTTATAGGAAAAATCATACCAGAAGATAGACACTTCATGGCGGAGAAAGTCGCGTAGGCCTTTGTTGTGCTTTTCATGCCACAATGGGTGTTGATTTTGAACAACACCGTGGTAACTTGACGCATCTTTTTATGAGATAGGTCAGTGTTGCGCAAAAATAATGGGTCTGGGGGAACAGTCCTACCATTACAAAAAACGCCGTCCCATCGGGTGATTCGCGGTGTGCCTAACCGTGTTTTATTTATCGCCTTGGCCGGTATTGGCAGTCTCATTTTTGTCATTACGGCCTATGCCCTCACCAACTATGTTGAGGCGGCGCCGAGATATGTCAGCGTGCTTTTCACCCTTGTGGTGCTCGCTACGATCTCATTATGCGTGCTTGTCCTGGCCAGCTTGCTGGACCTTTACAAAAGCGCGAAGGCAGGTTTGCGCGGAGCGCGGTTACACCGGCGATTGGTGGGACTGTTGACGATCATCGCGATCGTGCCTGGGGTGCTCGCCTTCACCCTGACCATCACTGTCTTGCGATCTTTCTCCGATGAATATTTTGTCGAGCGGGTGAGTGAGGCAGACCTCGTGGCAAAGAACTTTGCCAATAGCTATTTGGACGCAGAATCCCGCAAAATGGGTCTTCAGGTTGTCCAACTGGCGACGGATTTAGGCTTGCAAGCGCAAAGTGGCCTGTCCCTTCAAACCGCGCCCATTGGGTTTCGACGCTATTTGTTAGGACAGACTATTTTACGGGGGTTTTCCTCCGTGGTGTTGATGGACGATCAGGGACAGATATTGGCGGAAGTCACCCCGATGGAGGGGCGCGAATATCGCCTGCCGCCCCGTCAAGATTTTGAAGCGGTCAGTCGCCCCGGGGCGTCTCCCTTTAAATTTTCAGCCCATGATCAATCAAAGTTTGATGCCTGGTATTCGATATTAAAATTAAATGGCCCTGGAAAAGGGTATTTGATTGCCTATCAAGCAGAAAACCCCACCCTTTCTAACGAATTGCTCAGTGTGCGTGAGTTAAGAGATCAAAGCAAAGACTTGCGAGACCGCTTGTCTGATCTAACTCAAGTCTTTGCGGTGGGATATGGCCTTGTTATGCTCCTCCTCCTCTTGATTGCCGTATGGGTGGGACTGTTGGTGGCCAACACCATTGTGGGGCCTGTGCGCCGATTGGCGACCGCAGCAGTGGCGGTTTCCGATGGGGATCTGTCGAGCCGCGTTGAAGTGAAAAAGGGGGATGGAGAGCTTGGGGATTTAGGTCATGCCTTTAATGATATGACCGAGCAACTCGAAGCCCAGCGGGGAGATCTGGTGGCAGCGAATGAGCAGTCAGATGCCAGGCGCCGCTTTATCGAAACGGTGATTGCCGGGGTGCCTGCCGGGGTTTTGAACATTAGCCCAGAGGGGAGGATTGCCTTAAGTAATCCCTCTGCGGACCGTATCTTAGGGCAGGAACGTGGTCAATCTGCGGGAAGATATATCGCCGACATCGCGCCAACCTTATTGCCACTGATAAAAAAGGCAAAAAAGGGGAGTGCCAATGTGGTGCGCGATCAAATCGAGCTGAAACCCGGCGGGCGTGAGCGCATTATCAATGTGCGGATTAGCCCCGATGACCCCCAACGACAAAGCGGTTTTGTGGTGACCCTGGACGATATAACAGAGCTTGTGGGGGCGCAACGCAATGCCGCGTGGGGGGATGTAGCAAGGCGTATTGCCCATGAGATTAAAAACCCCTTAACCCCCATTCAACTGTCGGCGGAGCGGTTAAAACGAAAATATGGAAATAAAATGGGGGAAGATCGGGAAATTTTCGATCGCTGTACGGATACCATCATTCGCCATGTGGGTGATATTGGACGCATGGTGAATGAGTTTTCTTCCTTTGCTCGTATGCCGAAACCCAATAAGTCACAAGAAAATTTAACAGAAGTGGTGCGGTCGGCGAGCTTTTCCTTCAGTATGGCGAACCCCACCCTCATCTTTGAA
>JBCCMT010000349.1:0-2423 GCA_039026195.1 Pseudomonadota bacterium
CACCCGCTCCCCCCCCTCTAGATAAGGGGCCACATCAGGGTGGGTTTTAAACCGCTGAAACTCATCATAAGGAGAAAGGTAAGGATTTTTATAATTCAAATGCACCACAAAACCGATGGAAATATAATTCTCTCCAAAATGATACATCCATGAGCCGCCGCCGGTATCATTCTTCAAAGGCCACCCAAAGGTGTGCTGAACAAACCCCTTGTTGAAATTCTTATCCGGCACTTTCCATAATTCTTTGATGCCGATACCGTATTTTTGGGGGTCGCGCCCCGCATCAAGGGAAAATTCTTTAATCACTTGCTTAGAGAGAGAGCCGCGCACCCCTTCGGCGAGGAAGGTATATTTCCCGCGCAGCTCCATCCCCGGCTCATAGCCGTCTTTCTTCTTTCCGTCTTTACCAATCCCCATTTCCCCAACAATCACACCGGCAATTTCACCCGTCTCTCCACGGATCAATTGTGAGGCCGCCATCATGGGGTAAATTTCAACCCCCATGGCCTCCGCCTTTTCCCCAAGCCAACGACACACATTTCCCATGGAGGTGGCATAGCAACCGTGGTTTTTCAGCATCTCTGGCATCGCCCAAACAGGGATGGGCATCGAACCCGCTGGCCCGAGATATAGAAATTTCTCTGAGGTTACGGGCGTATCGATGGGGCAATCCGCTTCATCACGCCAATCGGGTAACAGTTCATCAAGGGCCCTGGGGTCCAGCACCGCGCCAGAGAGAATATGCGCCCCCACTTCAGAACCCTTTTCGACCACCACCACGGAAATTTCTTTGCCGGTTTCTGCCTCAAGCTGTTTTAAACGAATGGCCGCCGATAGCCCCGCAGGTCCCGCCCCCACAATGACCACGTCAAATTCCATGCTTTCTCGCTCAATGGGGGTGTCATCAAACATCAGTTACGTCTCCAACTTTTGGTTTTCTTTATTGGTTATTGGGTCTTTACAAAAATCACAATTACTTTGCTCAGAGGTAGAATAAGACTATTCGCTTCGCCAAGGATTAACAAAGGGAACACCGGCGGCTGTAAATTCCGCTTCGTTGCGAGTTAAAATTGTCAAATCATGATGCTTTGCCGTTCCTGCTAACATTGTATCGATAATATGATCATCAAGCGGTGTACCTTCAGCGCGAGCTTTCGTCGCAATATTGACGGTTTCGTGCACGTCCTCTTTCGCAAACGCCAAATGCTGCATATTTTGTATCAGCCTTTTAGTTTGTCGATCTAGAAGAGCTCGTTTCTTACTCATCGGCATTCGAGAAATACCATAAGCAATTTCATATATCGTCAGTGATGAAATAAATATTTTACCAAGTGGTATTTGCGAAACATACTGATAAACATTCTCATTTGGTGGATGCTTCACCAACTCTGAAATGACATTTGTATCCACTAAATACCCATTCACGCTATTGCTCTTGATCTGAATGATGAGACGGAAACAAGGGTCGCGGGTTTATATCTAAAGGCTTGAGACGAATGTCTTCTAACAAGGTCTTATCTTCAATCGTCAAATCTGCATTCATCTCTTTTAAGGCATCACCGAAGATAGCAGAAGCTGCAGAATGCTTTTGTTTGTCTTGCAATATAAGCTGGCGAACATAAGCCTCCATAGACAAGCCATGCTGCTTAGCCGCTTTTTTTAAATAGATTTTATCCTCTTCCTGAAGGCGGCGAATAACAACAGCGGCCATAGAACACCTCTAAATGATATCACTTTTCGATATCATCAAAATAATCCTAAAAGGGTGTGAATCAAGGTCCATATCCCGTAACAAAAGACATGACTGTTTCACCTCCTCCGATCGACCCTCATGCCCTGCTGGAATGGTACGCAGAAAGTGGTGTCACCACAGCGGAGGGAGAGGCGCCATCCAATCTTTATGACTGGCCTGACCAGGGTTTTCCCGCCAAGCGCCCTATATCATCTGAAAGGGCGGCAGCCATTTCGTCTTCCCCTGCTCCCGTCCCCCGTCAGCCTCGATTGGACCAGCAGATGGCGCCCCTTTCCCCTGACGAAGCCGCAGCGTTGGCGACCCAAGTGGCAGCAAACGCAAATAGCATTGAGGAGCTTGATCATATCATTAGGGACTTTGAGGGCTGCCCCCTTAAACCTGGCGCGAAAAACACGGTGATTTATGATGGTACACCCGGTGCAGACCTACTCATCATTGGTGAGGCCCCAGGCCGGGATGAGGACCGCATCGGCAAACCCTTTGTGGGACGGGCCGGCATTTTACTGGATAAAATGTTGAAGGCTATTCACCTTTCAAGACAATCAACCGACGATTTGGGAGATGTTTGCATCACCAACGCTGTCTATTGGCGCCCCCCCGGTAACCGTAATCCCACAAAAGCAGAAATTTCCATCTGCCTGCCTTTTGTGAGGCGATTTATCGATCTGTC
>JBCCMT010000350.1:0-2420 GCA_039026195.1 Pseudomonadota bacterium
AGCGAGGGCGTGAGTATAAACGAACGTCCGATGACATAGCTTTAGGATTGCTCAACCCTATAAACTTTTTAAATGGCCCGCCATCTTCATGGCGGGCTTTTCTATATCCTGTTTGTAAGGGGGGGTGTTCTATATATGCTGCTCTAAATGCGGTCTTAAAACAAATGTTGCGTATAAGGTTTGAAGAAAGGCGAGGGCGGCGGAACAAAAAAATGGTATACTCGGGCCCAAGCTATATAGCCCAAAGGCAAGCAAAGGGGCGATGATAAACCCAGCTGCGGATGCAGAATTTGCCAATCCAGATGCTGCGCCTTGTTCATCAGCACTCACACTTAACGACACACTCGCCGTATACGCGGGCATGAATAATCCCGCTCCGACGCCGGTGATCAAAAGCCCAAAAGCAACAGTGCCAAAGTCATATCCAAACGCAATGATAAGATGTCCAATCATAATCATGGGTGGCGCCATTTGGAGAAGTACGATGCGGGGGATGTTAAACCGTTGTATAATCACAAGCTGTGCAAATAAGGACGCCATGGCGTGGATCATGAAGGCAACGCCTAACAGTTGCGATGCCGCCACGTCTTGTAGAGAGAGGCGATCTATTAAGTAAAACCCCACAATTTGAATGGGAACCACCATCAACACGCCGCCACATATGCCGTAAATAAGGGAATATCTTAGCCGCTTATCTGTAATTCTCAGCTTAGGAACTTTCTTCTTAGAGATAGGTCGAGACCGTTCGGGCAAATAACGAAGAATAGTGATAAAAACGATGACGGCGATAGCCGCCACTATAAGAAGCGGGACCATCGGGCCAAATCTGGCTGCTGCGCTGCCAATGCCTGGGCCCAAGGTTGCGCCAATCCCAAAGGCTGCCGCCATACTAGCAAGGCTACTGGTTCGTTCATCTGGATTTGTGCGGTCCGCCACATAGGCTTGCCCCGCAGCGGGGGCTGCAGAGGCAAAACTGCCGTGAATACTGCGTAAAAAGAATAACAGGTAAAATGTGACAAAAACAGAAGTGATCCCTCTTGCGCCTAATTCCATGACAATTCCCAGGGCAGCGATAGATATGGCGAAGGCGCCAACCCCCAATAATATGATAGGTTTTCGGCCAGTGAGGTCACTGCGGCGCCCCCAAAAGGTACTTGAGATCACCCAGCAAATGGCAGAAAAGGTGAAAATAATCCCCACCTGAATATCAGGAATACCAATTTGCCGCGCAATGGGGGGAAGGACAGCAAATAATATGGTTTGGCCAAGCCCAAGGCACAAGATGCTCAACATCAATATGCCAAAGGCAAAGCGGCGTTCTTTCGCACTTGTTTGGGGGTGGGGGGGAAGGGTGTCTGTATCTAAACGAGGCTCAACAACCGCTGGCACAACAACCGTTGGGTTGCATCTCTCCTGCTCTGTGTCCCTATTGTCGTTACGCATACAAATTAATCCTATGGCACTAAATCAGAAATATAAATTCATATGGCACCATTTGAACAATTATTCTATGAATAGGGTAGAGGTTTGACCCGTTTATGGTTTATTCAAAAAATGAAATGATGAGATAAGAAGATTTTATGTCAACACATCAAAATCAATCGTGGCGATCGTTATTATTTGTACCGGGGGACCGTTCAGACCGCTACGAAAAGGCCTGTCAGTCGGGGGCCGATCTCATCTGTATTGATTTAGAGGATGCTGTGGCATCTGACCATAAAACAAAGGCACGTGAAGAGGCTTTTGATTATCTCACCCACAAAAAGGACCGCCCTTGTCTGATTGGTGTTCGCGTCAATGGGATGACCACGGCCGATGCCGATAAAGATCTAGCCACCCTTCGGCGAGCTGAGGGGGTTGACTTCGTCATGGTCCCCAAACCATTGGGCGCGGCAGATATAGACAAGGTTTACGAAGCTTATCAAAAACCGATGATCCTTCCTGTGCTTGAAACCCCTCGGGCAATACAAGATGTGGCAACGTATGCAGATCATCAGGCGATTGCAGGGGCTCTTTACGGCGCTGTCGATCTGAGCGCGGCGTTAAGATGCGATTTGTCGTGGGACGCTCATCTTTACGGGCGATCACAGTGCATTATGGCTTTCGCCGCCGCATCGAAAACATTATTCGATGCCCCATCCTTAAATGTACCGGACAAAGAGGGTTTATATAACTCCACGATCCGGGGGATGAGTATAGGTTTACATGCCCGTGCGGCCATCCATCCCCATCAAATTGAGATGATTCATAGGGCCTATACTCCCTCTGAAGCTGAGATTGCCCACGCACATCGCGTTATTCGAGCCTTTGAGGCGGCAGGCGGCGGTGTGACTTTACTCGATGGCAAACTCATTGAATTGCCGGTGATTAAGTCCGCCCAAGATGTCCTCCGTCGCGCTAAGTGAGTGTGTTTACATGGG